>JAWKUA010000048.1 GCA_041398785.1 Planctomycetaceae bacterium
CCAGCCTGGAACAAATGCGACTGGATCGCCTGACGCCGCCCACGGACGTGCGAGCGATCAACCCCGATGTTTCCGTCGCTGTCAGTTCCATCGTCGATAAGTGTCTGCATCCCAATCCGAACAACCGATATGACTCCGCCGCGAAACTGGTCGAGGACCTGAATTGCGAGCTGCAATGGAAGCCGCTGAAGTTCGCGCAAAACGCGTCCCGGCAGGAGCTGTTCGACAAATGGAGAAAGCGGCATCCGCGGCTGCTGTCGCGAACATCGCTGGCCGTGCTGCTGGGATTGACGATGCTGGCCACCGGCGCCGGATGGAAGCTTCAGGACACTCGGCTGCGAACGGCGCGAGCTGAGCACGCCGCGCGAGACTTTCGCGATGCCGTGCCCGAAGTCCGAACGCTGCTGACGACTCCCGATGCGACCGGACCCGGAATCGAAGAAGGCATTGCCGCCGCGCTGGAATCCGTCGCTGTGTTCCAGTCAGCGAATGACGATTCGTCAAAGGAACCAGCGTGGCACTGGACATCAGCCTATGACGCTCTGGATGAAGAACGTCAGCAGGAAATCCGGCGCAACGTGTTCGAAGTCTGCTATCTGGTTTCGGCCGCGCGAGGCAACCAGGCGCAGCATAGTGATGCACCGGACTCCGCGAAGTTTCTGAACGACGCTCTGCGGTTCAATACGCGAGCCGGTGAGGCACTGTCGTCGTCCGGAATGCAGCGGGAGGCGTTGCTTCAGAAGGCCGCCCTGCTGGAACTTTCGGGAGAACTCGACCTGGCGAAGGAAGCCTGGAATTCCGCGGCGACTCTGAACAGCGACGAATTCGATTCGCTCGTCACCGGCATCCGGCACCTTTCCGACGGACATCATGCCGACGCGGTGGCGTCTCTGGAAACGGCCGTGATGCAGCATCCTCACGACTATTCCGGCTGGTTCCTGCTGGGAAAAGCGTTCGCCGGCGAACGTCGCTCCGATCGCGCGGAAGGCTGTTTTACGACATGCGTCGTGCTGAATCCGGATTGCTGGCGAGCATGGCAGGATCGCGGAATTCTGCGACTCTCGCAGCAAAACTTCGCCGAAGCGGAGCGTGATTTTGATCGGCTGATTGAACTTCGCCCCGACATCGCGGCGGCCTATTTGAATCGCGGACTCGCGCGGCACGGGCTTGGCCGGATTGCAGAGGCGATTCAGGATCTGTCCGTGGCCATTGAACGCGGTGGCCCTTCACGCGCCTGGTTTTTGCGGTCCCGGTTTCGCCAGTTGACGGGAGATTCTGCCGGCGCCGCGGAAGACTTTCGCATCGGTCTGACGACGACGCCCGAAGACGAATTGAGCTGGATTGCTCGCGGTGTCGCCAGAATCCGAACTGACTCGGAGGGCGCCCTTTCGGATTTCCAGACCGCTCTGCGCTATGACAACAATTCTCCGGCGGCTCTGCAGAACATGGCTCATGTGTATTCGCAGAAGCCGGATCAGCAGCAGCAGGCGATCGAAGCGCTGGGCCGCGTGATCGCATTCTTCCCCGACGATGCCGCCGCTGTTGCCGGACGCGGTGTGCTGCTGGCCAGAGCCGGCCGGACCGAGGACGCCGAACGTGATGCCGTGACACTGCTGAGCCTGCATCCATCACCGCTGGAAACTTACCAGGCGGCCTGCATCTACGCACTAATCGGCAAGGAACATCCCGAGCACGTCAACCGTGCCGTCTCACTGACGGCCGAGGCACTGCGTCGTCAGCCGGATCTGCTGAACATCACAGCCACCGATCCCGACATTGAAAACATCCGAGATTCCACACAATTCCAACAGATCGTTAACGCGATCCGAGTCCTTTCTATTCAGGAAAAGTGAAACGATGCGCGGGCCGCGACACAGGTTCACTCCGCACATCATTGAAAGCCGAAAATGCTCCGAAATCTGTTCAATCCAAACACGCTTGCTCGCAGGTCCCGCAGGAATCCGCTGTTGTGCCATCGTTCGGCGGTGATTGAGTTCCTGGAAGCTCGCTTGTTGCTGACCGCGAACGGCCTGGTCGATGTTTCCAGCCTGACGATCAGCTTTGCTCCGGATGGAACTCACGTCGGCGGCCACGAAAGCAGCCTGCATACCGACATGGCCGACCTCGGGACCGAAGCGGAATGGCAGGACACGATTCTTTCGGCGTTTCGAACCTGGATGCAGGAAATCAACGGCGACGTGCAAATGGTCTCCGACGGCGGACAGGACTTCGGAGTCGCCGGGCTGTCCCAGGGCGATTCGCGCTTCGGCGATATCCGGGTCGCCGCCGTTCCGCTGTCTGACGGGATCATCGCGGTTTCCGTTCCGCACAACGACTCGATCTCCGGCACGTGGGCCGGCGATGTGCTGTTCAACAGCGAAGTTGACCTGGCGAATCTGGACGAACTGTTTTCCATTACGCTGCATGAGTCCGGTCACATTCTGGGGCTGCAGCACAGCACCGACCCGGCGTCGGTCATGTTCAGCCACGCGAACACCAGCATCATGGCGCCGACGGCGGACGATCTCAGCGAACTGCGACGTCTGTACGGAAGCGGTTCAGAGGGTTCAGAACATGAAACCGAAATCGATGATGACGACAACGATGACGTGGACCATCCGGAGGAACTCATCAACCAGGCACCGGTGGGAGCGTTCAGTTACTACCAGATCGACGGTTCGATTCAGTCGGCCGACGACGTGGACCATTTCCTGTTTACCGCAGGTGAAGCTGACTCTGAAAAGATCAAATCCGCCACGATCGTGTTGCAGACCTGGGATCTGAGCGGTCGTCTGCCGGAGATCGCACTGCTGACAAGTTCCGGCAAGTCCGTCGAATCGACGGTAATGGTGACCACCGATGGCAGAATCATTCTGCAGCCAAAGGAAGTGGAGGCCGGCAAGGCGTACATCGTTCGCGTGAATTCGACCGGAGCGGACACGAGTTGCCACTATCGACTGACGGTGTCGTTCAGCAGCCGAAAGTCGGAAACGCCGCTGGGTTCACTCAGCACAGGAACGCTCGACCGTGAGAAGCAACAGAAGCGAAGTGACCTGTACGTCGCGGAGTCGCAGTTGTTCACGTTCGCAATCGCCGCGAAGAAGCTCAAACGCGACCAGATGGCCGGCGTGGCCATGTCGATCTTCGATTCGAACGGAACACGCGTGTTCCAGATGGCCACCGCGACCGGCCAAACGGTGCTGGAACGAAGTATCCTGCTGGCTCCGGGAGCCTACACCGTGTTGACAGAAGCCGTTCTGCCACCCGACACCCGGCGGTCACCGGAGATCGAATACCAACTGTTTGCCGCGGTCTCGTCACTGCCCGTCGGTCCGTCCGTCACTGATCCGACAAACCTGCCGGAATACTACGACCCGGATCTGCAGATGTATCTGTATCCCGGACACGTCGCGACGCCGGAGCCATACGTCGTAATTCCCGACCCGAACTATCAGCCGTACACATACGTGCCGCCCGCCGTTGTGCAGCCGACCGCGCCGCTGTCATGGGAAGACTACCTGCGACTGATGGGTTTTCTGATGTAGCGCTGCTTCTGCAATGCCATCGTCCCAACGTCAAATGAGGTGCGCAGCGAAAGAGCGGCAGGACTGATGTCTTCGTTGCGTTTGGCGAGGCTGTGATGATCGTTGTCACCGTCACCGGTTCGCAATTGTCACATTGCGGTCGATTCCGGTTGTGACGGTTGCCAGGATCGGTCCGCCGCTGTAACGGGCCAAAACCGAAAAACCGGCCCGAATCGTGCCGTCCGTACCAATGCTGTATCAGCAAGAATTCGGGAATCTCATTCAGCCGGTCGATGAGTTATCAGGGCGTTGAAAGAGGTGTTGGACGTTCTCCGGCGCCTGCAGAGAGCCTGAAGAAACGGATGCCTTCAAAGTTCCCGACACCTTTTTCGACCGGTTGTTCCTGCATGAGATCTGCATGCCGCCAGTTTGCTGCGCGCATCGCGTTCGCGTTCGTCGTGATCTCGGCTGCCTGGCTGCCGAATCCCGCCTTTGCGCAACTGCGGTTCGACGAACAGCACAGCATTCGCTGGCACCGGCCGGAAGAGATCGTCACGTTTCGCAGACCCGCGAACCCGGTTCCCGTAACCGTGGCCACAGTCAGCGATGACGCGCCGGAACGATTCCTGTCGCTGGACGAAGCGATCCGCATCGCGCTGCAGAATTCGGAAGTCATTCGAGTCCTCGCGGGAACCGCAGCCGTCTCTTCCGGAAGCACAATTTACGACACGGCGATCGCGACGACTCCCATCGATCAGGCCGTCGGACGCTTCGATCCTGTGTTTTTCGCCAACAGTAACTGGCGAAAGTCGGAACAGCCTGGCCAGCTTCGAAGCGGCGGCAACGACTTGTCCATCGGCCTGAATCAGACAAACCGGCTGGGCGGAGTTGCCGGTCTGACGTTCGGCAACAACTTCAGCTACGGGTCCGGCGCTTTACCGTTCAGCACCACTCAACGGCCGTCGCTGGAACTCAGCTACACGCAGCCGCTGTTGTCGGGAGCCGGTCGAGCGGCCAATGAAGCTCCGATTGTCATCGCTCGACTGCAACAGGATCAGTCGTATTTTCAGTTCAAGGATTCCATGCAGGAACTGGTTCGCGGCGTCGTCGCGGCCTACTGGAATCTGGTTCAGGCGCGCACGGAACTTTGGGCGCGAGAAAAGCAGGTCGAACAGGCGGATTTCGCGCTCGAACGCGCCGAAGCACAGTTTCGCGCGGAGCGAGTTCGCATTGCCGACGTGGCCCAGCCGAAAGTGTCGTACAACAACTTTCGAGCGAACCTGATCGCGGCCCGCGGCAACGTCCTGCAGACCGAGGCCGCGCTGCGAAACATGCTGGGACTGCCGCCCGAGGACGGTTCCCGCATTGTTCCGTCGACACCGCCCACGCGCGATCGAGTCGAGTTTCACTGGGAAGAACTGATCGACACGGCTCAGATCAGACGTCCGGATCTGATTGAGTTGAACCTGATCCTGCTGGCCGATCAGCAGCGGCTTGTTCAGGCCAGAAACGTGGCTCAACCGACGCTGAATGCCGTGGGAGTCCAGAGCTGGAACGGTCTGACAGGCAGAACAGCCGGCACGACGTTTGGTTCCGAACTCAACGACAACCCAAGCTGGACTCTGGGAGTAACATTTCAGGTGCCACTGGGACTGCGGCAGGCTCGCGCGGCGGCCCGGTCGTCGGAACTGCTCATCGCGCGAGACCGCGCGAACATCGCTCAGGGAATCCATCAGGTCGAACACCAACTGGCGACAACCGTTCGAAGTCTCGACCAGGCTTACCTGCAGTACGAAGCGTTTCGTGAAGTCCGCCAGGCAGCCAGCGTCAACCTGGAAGTTCAGTTTGCGGAAGAACAGGTCGGACGCGTCATCTTTCTGAACGTGCTGCAGGCGATCAACGACTGGGGCAACTCCGTCGCATCCGAAGCATCGGCACTGACGCAGTACAATTCTCAGCTTGCAACGCTGGAGCGCCAGACCGGAACGGTTCTGGAAGTTCACGGTGTCACGTTTGTCGAAGAACGCTTCGCCGCCATCGGACCGCACGGACGACACTTCGAACCGGACTGCTACCCGCGCGATCTGCGAGCCGCCGATTCCGCTCCGCGCTACGAAGACTCCGGCGAAGCGGCCGAGGAATTCTTCGAACTCGACGACTACCCTCACCGCCGCCCGAAACCCGACCCGGTCGACGCGCCAGGTCCGCCGAGGGATGTCCCGGCCGAAGAACCCACCACCAGCGCGTCCTCCAGCCGGCACTTTTCCCTTCGAACCGTGCGAGACATTTTCCGCTGACCCGCGGCTGCAAACCCGGCAACACGCGAAGCAAGTACGTTCCGGCGGCCCGACGGACCCTGTCCTCTCTGACATCGCCCTTTCCACGGCGAATGGGCCACAGATTTCGCAGATGAACACAGATTCTGTCCGCGCCTGTCGACTGCGCCGCACGAGCATGTCATCTGTGTGAATCTGTGAAATCTGTGGCCAAGAACGCTTCGCAGGGTGCGAGTCGAAGCCTATTCGCCGGGCATCGGATACGGTTCCGCGAAGGCGGCGAATGCGCCCAGGCCGCCGTCGACTTCCAGGTCCGTGGCTGTGATGAATGACGCGGCGCAGCTACTGAGCCACAGGACAGCGGACGCGACTTCTTCCGGCTTTCCGATGCGGCCGATGGGGTGACGGTTCGCCAGTTCGGCGGCGCCGCCCTGAGCTTCCAGGCTGGCTCGCACCAGCGGCGTGTCAATGGCTCCCGGCGACACACTGACGACGCGAATGCCGTCGCGAGCGTACTCGATTCCCCATTGCCTGGCCTGCAGAATATTGGCCGCCTTGATCGGTCCGTACGCAGCAACCTGACGGGCCGTTCGGTGAGCCTGGCCGCTGGCCATGTTGACGATGACTCCCGCCTGTTGCCGTTTCATGTGCGGCACTGCGTGCTTCGCCAGCCAGGTGTAACCCGAAAAATTCACGTCCACCATCCGCTGCCACAGGTCCGACGGAAACTGATCCACAGGAACATAAGATTCCGGCGGCTGGATGGCGGCATTGTTGACCAGCACGTCCAGGGCTCCGTGCTGTTCGATGGTGAATTCCACGGCGTTACGGCAGTCTTCTTCCACGGACGTGTCGCCTCGCACGAAGTCGATTCCGTCGGGCAGATCGCCGGCGGCGGCATCATCGATATCCAGACACACAACGGCTGCGCCGGATTTCGCGAACGCTTCACAGATCGCTCGGCCAATCCCGGCGGCTCCGCCGCTGACCAGCACGACGCGGCCGGAATGATCGCAGGTGACTCGACCCAGGGGACGTGGTGTCGGCATTTGCGGGACCTTCTCGTCAGGAGGAATGATGGCGGGCGGAGCGTATCACGAGCCGAAAACCGCAGAAAGGCACCGCGACCGATGTCGCACCACTCAATCGTCGCACAGGTTCGGGGTCAAGTTTCGTGTTGCAATTCGGCAACGTTCCCGCCAACAGGTACGCGCGTCATGATTGAGCGGAAACCCGCCGTCGAGCATTTCGGGAACATGAATACCCCGGCCTTCGTGGAATTTCGAGGCAAGACTAGCAACGGTCGCCGCGTGTGTGCGACTGCGCGAAGTTGATCTGCTGAGATCGCCTTTCCTGATTCGAGCCATTCCATGCCGAACGTTGCACCATCGTCGAACTTCCGGGATCCGTTCGGATTGCTGGTCAGAATGCTGCGTTCCGGGAACCGGGCAGCCTATTCGGCTCTTCTGCACGAAGCCATGCGGATCGCGGCGATTCCGCTGGATGTGCTGCTGTCGGGAATGGAGAAGCGCTGCATTGATCGTGCAACGTCAAGCCGTCATCCGCTGCTGCTGATCGTCGGGCCTCCACGCAGCGGCACGACTCTGGTTTATCAGGCCCTGGCTCAGTATCTGGATGTTTCCGTCCCGACGAATCTGAGCGCCATGTTTCCTCGATCGCCTCTGACGGTATCGCGGCTGTTCCATCGGAAGCGCAGGGCGACGAAACCGGAGTTCCGCAACTTCTACGGTCAAACAGCCTCGCTTCACGGATCGAACGATGCGTTTCACCTGTGGAATCGCTGGCTGGGCGATGATCGGTACAACCCGGCGGCGGAGCTTTCGTCGTCGACGGTTGCCGACATGCAGAAAACGCTGGCCGCGTGGACGATCGCGTTTGACAGGCCGTTGCTGAACAAGAATAACCGCAACGCTGCCTGCATCGATCTGCTGGCTCGGCATCTGCCGAGCGGATATTTCATCGTGGTGCAGCGGCAACCGCTGTTTGTTGTGCAGTCGCTGATTAAGGCTCGCCGCCAGGTGCAGGGCGATTCCGGCACCGGCTGGGGGCTCCGCAGTCACACGACAACTGACGCTTCCGACCCGCTGGCCTATGTCGACGATGTCTGCGAACAGGTCATCACGATCGACGCGGAAATCGAACAGCAGCTTCGGCAGGTCGCATCCAATCGCGTCGTCCGGATTTCGTATGAAGAATTCTGCGAACACCCCGCGGAGATGATCGCGCATGTGGCGAACTCAATTCCCGGCGTGAAGCTGAACGACCAGATGCCGCTGGACAACCTGCCTGTTCTGCAGACATCCTCGCGCCTGACGCTCACGCCGGACGAACACGCTCGCGCCGTGGAACAACTGAAACTCGCTGCCGCGGCATCGGTGAGCGTCAAGCCGGCAGAGTTCTGCGCAAAGTAGACGCAACGGCTCGAAGTGCGACATCGCGGACTATGTTCACCGCGGCTACTCGGTGGCGGACTTCAGTTCGTCGGCCTGCTGCAGGATCGATTCCAGTTGCTCCACGCAGTACAGCATGGACATCACGGCCTGTTGGAAATTCGTGTGAGTCGACGCGGCCCAGGCGTCATCACGAAACGCCTCAGCCGCCGCACGCAGCTTTCCGATTTTCTTTCGAGCGAACCGGAAGTATGTCGCGGGATCTTCGATCTTGTTTTCAATCGCGCGGCTCATGTCAAACACGGCGCGAACGATCCCCATGAGTTCCGGATAGTCGTCCACTTCGTCCGAATGCTTGATGAACGTGCGCACCATCCAGGCATGCGCCATCGTTTTTTGAAAGCGGCTGGCCAGTTGTTCAAGACGTTCGTCGGACACGGCTGCGGGTCGGCGGGCAGGAAGATTGTGAATTGGCAACTCTGCGACGTCGCGCCACAGGACCGCTGGTTTCGCAGGCTGTTGATTCGGCCGTTATTCGTCGGAATCGGTGGAATGGTATTCGATCAGGCTGACCACCTGATGGTCACCCAGTCGTTCGCGTCCGCGCAGAAACGCCAGTTCGATCACAAAGGCGGCTCCCGCGATTTCGGCACCCAGGTTTTCCGCAAGTTTCAGGCAGGCTTCGATGGTGCCGCCGGTGGCCAGCAGGTCATCCACCAGCAGCACACGATCCCCCTTCTGGACGGCGTCGGTGTGCATTTCCAGCGTATCCATGCCGTATTCGAGTTCGTAAGAGAATTCATGGGTGTCGAACGGCAGCTTTCCCGGTTTTCGAACGGGCACGAAACCGGCGTCGAGTTCCATGGCCAGCGGTACGCCGAAAACGAATCCGCGAGCTTCCGCGGCGATGACGGTTGTGATTCCCGTTCCCCGAAACGGGTCGGCCATTCGCCGGATAACTTCCTTCATGGCGACGGCAGATTTCAGCATCGGCGTGATGTCGCGAAACATGATTCCCTGGCTGGGAAAATCCGGAATCGACCGGACGTGTTCCTTAAGGTTCAAATGGCTGCTCACAAATCGGTTTCCTGGCGTTTGCGGTTCAGGGCCGGTTCAGTTCGGCTTCGATCTGGCCAAGCACTTCCCGGCACTGGTTCAGTTCTTCGCTGAGTTCCGGCTGCGAAGTGTACAGCGAAATGACGGCCTTCAAAGTGTCTCTGGAACGCTGCATCGCAGCGACGTTACCGGCCGACTGGCGGGCTTCGCGCAGAACATCCTGCACCAGAGCCGACCGTCCCGTCAGACCAGGGCCGCTTTTCCATTCCTGAAGCGTCTGTTTCAGGAACGCGTTCAGAAACGTCCGGCTGGCGTCGTCGTTTGTCAGCAGCACGAGTGCCTCGACCTGCTGCTGAGCCTGCACGGAATTTCCGGCCGACTGTTCCTGAAACGCGCGAGCGATCAGGCGCTCAATCTCGCCGTCCGCCGTTCCGTCCGCGGGTGTCGTCGATTTCAGCGATCGGGAAAAATCGTACTGATCGACCTGACGGATGTAGTGCCGGATGTCGGCGTTTCGATCTGGCAGCGCGTCGCTTTCCAGCAGTGGCAGAAGAATGTCGTTGCGAGCCCGCAGCCAGACGGAACCCGGCTCACTGTCCAGCATTCGTTCGGCGCGTGCCAGCAGTTCGCCGGGATCGGGCTCGGTGCGATGCGAGAGCCAGAAGCCGCTGGCGACAACCAGGATGAACAGCGTCACCAGCACAAACGTATTGTCGAAGAATCTGGCGACGACTGACTTCTTAAGCTGGGCTTCCGCGTCTTCGCGCAACAGGTCGCGGACCAGAGTCGCCGGTCCCGGGCGCTGCATGGCCAGAGCGTCGTCGATGGATCGAATTTCGCCCGATTCGCCGCTTCCGCCAGGCCCGGACGTCAGCTCGGAGGCTCCGTCGATATCGCCGCCGGTGCCGGACGCGGAATCGACGTCGGCTGATCGCTGCCGGTTCAGCGCGACGGTTTCCTGCTGCCGTTCCGCGAACTCAATCCGGCTGCGGACCTGTTCCAGCTTCTTCATCAGCACCAGAGCGCTGGGCAGCCGGCGATCCGGTTTCTTTTCCAGCAGCGTGCAGACAAGCTCTTCCAGCAGCCGCGGCAGTTCCGGAACATAGCGACTGGGCTTGTCGAACTGAGCGAACTGCTGCTTGTGAAGAATGTCATTGGCAGTCTGCCCGCTGAACGGCGGTCGGCCGGTCAGCATGACATACATGACGGCTCCCAGCGAATACAGGTCGCTGCGCTGAGTGGCCCGCTGACCGCGCGCCTGTTCGGGCGACATGTATTCGGCGGTCCCGACAACGCCGCCGGTGCGAGTCAGCCGGGTCGTGGCAAACACATGGGCGACACCGAAATCGGTCAGCTTAACCGTCCCGTCCTTCGCGATCATCAGGTTGGACGGCTTCAGATCGCGATGAATGATGCCGGCATCGTGAGCCGCCTTCAGAGCCGCAGCCATCTGCAGCGACAGATCCAGAACTTCGCGCCAGGGGATCCGTTTTCGTTCGGTGATGATGTTCGTCAGAGTCTCGCCGGAAACGTATTCCATCGCATAGTAGTACGTTTCCGGGTCGGCCTGGCCGGAATCAAACAGCGTGACGATGTAGCGGCTGCTGAGCTTCTTCAGCGCTTCGATTTCGCGATTAAAGCGGCGAACGAAGCCGTCTTCGCGAGCCATCGACGCCGGCAGTACCTTGACCGCCACTTCCTGTCCGGATTCCTCGTGAACACCGCGATAGACGTTGCCCATGCCGCCCGAACCGATCTTGCGGTCGATCAGATACGGTCCGATTCGATCGGGATGCATGTGCGAAGTTCCTGCCCTGAAATGCGGGGACCGTGTCGGGCTTCACCGGAAAATCGTGTACCAGACGACAGCCGCGGCAATGGCCGCCAGCGCCGACGGCACCAGCCAGGCCAGCAGTCGCCTGCGGCGCGAGAGTCGGCGGGCATCCAGGTCCACGTTCAGAAGTACAAAGCCGCTGCCGTCGGCGAACGTCACCTTCGAACCGTGCTTCAGCTTCGCGAAAGTCTGCGGCTTGCCGTCGACGAAGGTCGGCTGTGCCTTCGACTCCTGCTTCAGGTGCCATTCGTCGCCGGTGAATTCGATGACGCACTGCCTTTCGTCGGAACACGAGCCGTGCATCGGCAATTCACACTCCGTCGCCGTGCCGATCCGGGTCTTCACGCGAGTGACAGAAATCTGCTGCCGCGTTTTCAGCCGCCGCAGAATCCATCCCCGCGGAACGTTGGACCCGGAATGCGGCGCCATGCGGGATGGCCGACGGGGCGCGGAGTCACTGCCGCGTTCACGGCGGGCGGGAGCCGGCTGTCGGATAGCCGGTGTGTCGTCGGCCGTAAACGTATCGATTTCGGCCGCCAGATGGTGGCTGGGATTTCCCATCCACGCCGACGCCGACGTGATGGACGAACGCGGTCCGGAACCCGAACTTCGCGGCGTCGTCGCTTCCTTCTGGCGCGCCTGCCGGGCTCGCAGCGTCACCAGTTCGCGGAATTCAAAGTTCACCGGCCGGCGGCTGGCCAGCGGGCGCAGGGCGTTCGCGACATCGGTTGCCGTCGCGAATCTGTCTTCCGGCCGCTTGGCCATCATCCGTTCGACGATCGCCGCCACTTCTTCCGGGACCTCCGGCCTGATGTCGCGAATCGGCCGAGCGGTCTTGTTGCGCTGCGCGGCGATTTTTGCCGTGTTGCTTTTTTCCGGAAACGGCACACGTCCCGTCAGCGCCACATAGAACGTGCAGCCCAGGCTGTAGATGTCCGCCCGGCCGTCGATCGCATTGCTGTCCACCGACTGTTCCGGAGCGATGTAGTCGGGAGTTCCCAGACAGTCATGGCCAAAGATCATCGACAGCGAGAACTCGTCAGACGGTTCCGCCTTCAGCAGTGCCAGGCCGAAGTCCAGCAGCTTGGTGGTTCCGTCAGAATCAATCAGCAGGTTGGCAGGCTTGATGTCCCGATGATAGATCTGCTTATCGTGAGCGGCCTGCAATCCGGTGGCCGCCTGCATGAACATGTCGCAGGCCATCTGCCACTTGATCGGTCCGTTCAGCGCGACAAGTTCGTGCATGCTGATGCCGCGAACCAGCTCCATCGTCATGAAGTTGACGGCGCCCGTGGAACCGATGCGGTACGTTTCCACGACGTTGGGATGCTTGATGATCATGCCGGCGTGAGCTTCCAGCTTCATCCGCGTCAGCATCCCGGCATCCAGAGCGTGCTGTGCTGACAGGATTTTCAAAGCGACCTTGCGCTTCTCTTCGGTATCGACGGCGATGTACACGCAGCCCATCCCGCCGACGCCCAGCACTTCGCGGACACGATAGCGGTCAATCAGAAATCCGCGGTATCGGCCTTCCAGCAGCCGTTCCGCCTGGAACGGTGTCAGCACCAGAGCCTTCACCAGCCGCCGCGCTACCTGTTCCGGCGGCAAGTCTTCCGTCAGGCCGAATTTCTCCGTCGCCTTGCGCACCTGATCCGCCGAGAGCAAACCGCTCTTTTCCAGCAGCGACAGGAAATCGTTCGCAGCGATGGGTGCCTGCATCACGCGATCAGCCCGTGAGAACCTAACGAATGAATGAATTCCGCATCATCCGGTTGTAATCCGTCTACTCGGCAAATCCCTTTTTCAGCAGCGTACAACACGTCACTTCAACATACCATGAACCGGCGCGGACCAGATAATTATCACGCTGCGGCCACAACAATGAATACGATTTCCCCGCCCGCCGATCCGTGTTGAGCGGTCATGTCAGCGTCGTGCGACGTTCAGAGTAACAATCCGCCGCGATCGTTGTACAGCGGTTCGGGTGACACACAGCTGACTTCGCTTCCCGCTGAAGCCGGTATGACGGAACCGATGTGACCGTTATACTGTACAGCGTCGTGTCGCGACGGTGCCCTCCGAGGGCAGGTGACCGGCATCATTTCGTTCCGCCAGCATTAGAGGAAACCGTCCGCCATGCTGACCCGAACCGGCCGTTTGATCGTCGTTGTGTGCTCCCTGCTGCTGTGGTGCGACGCGGCGATTCCCGCCAGTGCCGAATCTGCGTCCGATGCGGATTCGTCACCTCCGCTGCCCGAAGGCGTGGTTGTCTGCGACATCCGGGAAGGCATCGTCACCGATGATCCGTGGAACCGGGGCGCCGGTCGAATCACGATGCAGTGGAATCAGCCCGTCGCGGCCGTTCCCCGAGTGCCGAAGAAGTACGATACGGGGGCCGTCATTGTGGACCGGACGACTCCGTTCGTCCTGCGTCTGCGCTGCCGCGCAATGCTTCCGGCGGGAACATGGCAGGTGCTTGCGCGAGCCCGATCGCAGTCTCGCCTGCGGATTGACGGCGAAGTCGCTTCCACACTGGCTGCGATGCAGAAGAACGCCAGTGGACATGAACGCGTGCCGGAACTGGCGGATCCCGTTCACGAATTCATGCACCCGGTCCCGCCTGGCGATCAGGAAGTTCTGACGTCAGTTACGTTCAACGGCGACGAACCTCACACGTTTGAATTCGAAACCGTGGTCGGCGGAAGCGGCGTGCGACTCGAAGCCGGCGAAACTCTGCTGGCGATCGCCCGCGAAGGTGAGGAATTTCAACTGCTGTCTCCGGTTCAGGAAACAGTCTTCTGCGACGAAGCAAGCTGGCGACGCTACGCCGCCGAATATCAGGCTTTCGTCCGCGACTTCGAACAACAGGAACGGCAACGACAGGATGCTGCAACTGCGGAGTACTGGGATCACCGACACCGTGTCGCCGCGGAATTGACAACGATAGCTCCGATCGAATCGCCGCGGCAGATCGACGACGTCATCTCTGCGAAGTTGTCGGCGGAAGGACTGCAGCCAACAGCCGTGATCGATGATCTGACGTTCCTGAAACGACTCGCACTCTCAACGGCCGGTGTGATTCCTTCGCCGGAAGAAATCGCATGGTTTCGCTCGCTGCCGGAAGCAAATCGCCGCGAACAGGCCGTCGACCGGTTTCTGAATGACGATCGCTGGGCGGATCACTGGGTCGCCTACTGGCAGGACGTGCTGGCGGAGAATCCGGGAATTCTGAAACCAGAACTCAACAACACCGGACCTTTCCGCTGGTGGATCTACGAATCGTTTCTCGACAACAAGGCCACGGACCGTTTCGCCACCGAACTGACTCAGATGAAGGGCAGTCAACTGGGCGGAGCCGCGGGGGGATTCGCCATGGCGACGCAGAACGACGTGCCCATGGCAGCCCGCGCACTCGTGCTGTCAACCGCCTTCAACGCTCGCGACATGAAATGCGCTCGATGCCACGATTCTCCCGTGCGTGAATTCCGGCAGCAGGAATTGTTTCAACTGGCAGCCCTGCTGAATCGTGAGCCGCTGCAGATTCCGGATACCAGTTCCGTTCCCGTCGGTCCGAACGGAGAACGACCGTCAGCCATTACGGTCAGCATCGAACCGGGAGCCACCATCGAACCGACATGGCCGTTTGCCGATGACGGCGACACATCTGCCGCAGCCGCCGACTGGGAAGCTCTCATCCAAAACGCGGAGGATCCCAGAGACCAGTTTGCTCTGCACCTGACGCATCCCATGCAGTCGCCGTTCGCTCAGGTGATCGTGAATCGACTGTGGGGACGGTTGTTCGGTCGAGGCCTCGTCGCCAACACCGACGACTGGTCTTTTGACGGACCGGTGCATCCGGAACTGCTGGACAGTCTGGCCGCTGCGCACATTCATTGCGGCTACGATCTGAAGGCGACCGCCCGGCTGATTCTGCTGTCCGAAACCTGGCAGCGTGCCGCCGTTCCGGCCGAAAGTCCGCTGGCCGAATGGTCCGCCGCACCCGTCAAGCAGCGGTTGTCCGCGGAACAGCTTGTCGATTCACTGTACGCCGCCGTCGGCAAGGATTTCGGCGCGGAGATGCTGACGCTTGATCCGGAAGGCCGACGTCCGGCTTCCACGTTTCTGAACCTGGGCGTTCCCGAACGAGCCTGGCAGTTCTGCGGACTGTCGAACGAACGCGACCGGCCGGCTCTGGCACTGCCCGTCGCCCAGGGACTGATCGATCTGCTCAGCGTTTTCGGCTGGCGCGAATCGCGTCCTCACGCAATCTCCGAACGCGAACATTCCGCCACCGTCCTGCAGACTCTGACTCTGCAAAACGGCAACGCCGGTCATCGTTTGATTCAGCTTTCCGATGGAGCCGCCACGACGGAAATCTGCGTCACCGCGGACTCCGTTGATTCGCTGATCGACCACCTGTTTCTGCAACTGCTGTCTCGCGAACCATCCAGCGACGAACGATTCACCTTCCGGGCGGCACTCAGCGACGGTTTCGAGTCGCGTGTCGTGCCGGGAGCCAAAGTCAGAACACAGCCGCGGATTTACCGCAATGCCGTCAGTTGGTCCAACCACCTGAACGCCGAAGCGACTCGAATCAAGCTGCAGCTCGAAGAAGACGCCCGCAACGGCGACCCGCCAACCGAACGCCTGACCGAAACATGGCGCCAACAGGCCGAAGACGTCATCTGGGTCCTGCTCAACAGCCCGGAATTTGCATTCGTACCGTGAGGAAAAAGAACTTACCCGGTCCGCACTTCAAGACCTCCTCCGACTGATCGCGACAATCCTCAGTTTGAAGACCCGCAACCTCATGAATCGCACACGAAGATCCTTCCTGCAGACCTCAGTCGCTTCCGCCGCACTGGCCGCGACCGCGTCGGCGAATGCGAATGACTCACTGCCACGGGGAACCGCCGAAAGCTGCATCTTTGTCTGGCTGGGCGGCGGTGCGTGTCACATCGATACATGGGATCCCAAGCGAGTCGGCGATCCGACTCAGGGGAAGAAGAAGCCGGGTTCCGCTTACCGAGCCATCAGCACGGCTGTTCCCGGCATTCAGGTCTGCGAGCATCTGCGGCGGATGGCCGATCGGCTTGATCGAGGCGTTCTGCTGCGAACCGTGAATCACAACGTGATCGACGAACACGCTGCGGCGACTAATCGTCTCCACACCGGACGGCCTCCGACAGGCACCACAATCTACCCGTCGATCGGTTCGGTCGTTTCACACGAACGCGGCAGCGCGGCGGACAATGTGCCGGCGTATGTCGTCATGGGCTACCCCAGCGCGACTCGCGGGCCGGGGTTTCTGGGAGCTCGGCACAACTACATCTATCTGACCGATACCGCTTCCGGACCCGCAGGGCTGCGCAGACCGGACGACGTGACTCCCGACCGCATGGCTCGCCGACAGAAGCTGCTGGCAGGAATGCGCAGCGACTACCGCCGGCAGTTCAGCGGTTTCAGCAATGTCGAAGATTACATCGACGCCGGAATCAGTGGTGACCGGCTGACCGGAAAGAAGTTCGCCCGGGTCTTCGATCTCACGACCGAACACGACGACGTCCGGAACGCCTATGGCAGCGAATTCGGGCAGCGATGCCTGCTGGCTCGGCGGCTGGCCGAATCCGGAGTCCGGTTTTCCGAAGTCAGCTTCAATCTGAACTTCATCAACGGGACCGGCTGGGATACTCACAACGACGGACAGGTCAATCAGCACGTCCTGATCCAGCAGCTTGACCAGTCACTGGCCGCACTCGTCGATGATCTGGAACTTCGCGGCCTGCTGGACACCACACTGGTCGTTGTCGCCACGGAATTCGGGCGGCCGCCGGAATTCGACGGAGGAGGCGGCCGCGGACATCACAGCCAGGCATTCACAATCGCGATGTTCGGCGGCGGACTGAAGACCGGTCAGGTCGTCGGCACCACCGATGAACTCGGTCGCGAAATTGTCGACGAACCTGTCTCCGTGGCGGACATGCACGCCACCATCTACGCAGCGCTGGGCGTGGATCCTCATAAGGAACTGTTCGACGGCGACCGCCCCGTGCCGATCACCGACCACGGACAGCCGGTTTCAAAACTGTTCGTCTGAAGTCAACCGTCGCCACATGCCGTATTCCAACCGCTGGAATCGTTTCATCTACGCGTGCTGGTCGCCGTTCTATGACTTTCTGATCGGACTACCGCCGTTTCAAAAAGCGCGATCGCGGTTGTGGCAATCTGTCGCCGTGAACGATGGGCAACGGCTGCTCTTGGTGGGAGTCGGCACCGGCGAAGACTTCCGGCATCTTCCGGATCGTGCGGTCGTGCTTGGTATCGACCTGTCGCTGCCAATGCTTGCCGTCGCCGCACGGAAAAAGACTCAACTGCAGTTCGAAGTGACTCTGGTGCAGGCCGACGCGCAGTTGCTGCCGGTGACGGACAACAGCATCGATGTGGTCGTCATGACTCTGATTCTCAGCGTCGTCCCTGATCCTCACGGTTGTCTGCGCGAAGCCGTTCGAGTCGTCCGGCCGGAAGGCAGAATCCTGATCCTGGACAAATTCGCTGACTCCGGCCAATCGACCACGCCTGTCCGACGACTGCTGAACCTGATCACCCGGCCGTTCGGAACCGACATCAACCGCCGGCTGGACGACATCCGAACCGGCCTTCCCGTCCGAATTATCGAAGATATCCCCGCCGCGTTCGGCAACGCCTACCGAAACATCGTGCTGCAGCGAGATCCCTGACCCAACCCCTGCCGGCGATTCCGACGCGCGGCAGCAACCTGCTTCGCGGTTCCGGACTTCGTCAAGCCGCCAGCGTCCGGGAAAGCGAGCCTCCTGCCGAGCCACCAACATCCGGGAGGGCGA
>JAWKUA010000049.1 GCA_041398785.1 Planctomycetaceae bacterium
CACGCTGCATTTATTGCCCCGGTCGCAGCTTCAAAGAAGTCCTGCGGTTGGACTTTTGGGATGTGTCAGGAAATGTCAGGAATAATTCAGGGGCGTCAGTGACGGACGGCGGACGTCAGGAGATGACAGGAGGCGACAGCCGTCCTTAGCTCTGCTAAGGGGAGACGTCTGCCAATACAATTTGTGCTTTTCATCTGGTCAGAATCGCTCTATGGTTGCTCACCGGGATTGGGGTGAGAGACCATGTTGCGGATCAATGAAAGCAAGTCGGCCAGTCAGGCCAAGTGGTACTATACGCAGGGACTTTCCGCGGAAGGCGAATACTATTCCCGTGACCAGGCTCAGCAGGATGTGGAGGCTCAATGGCACGGACAAACCGCTCACAGAATGGGACTGCAAGGTGTTGTCGATCAGGAGGACTTTTATGCTCTGGCTGATCATCGGAATCCACAGACCGACGAGCCATTAACACCGCGAAAAAGTGATCAGCGGCGGGTCGGGTATGACTTCACGTTTGATGTGCCGAAGTCTGTGTCGGTGTACTGGGCCCGTACGCGGGATGAACGTGTGGTGCAGCTGTTTCATGAGGCCGTGCAGGAGACGATGGCCGAGATTGAAACGTCGATGCAGACTCGCGTGCGGCGGAACGGCGAAAGCCGCGACCGCACGACGGGGAATATGGTCTGGGCGTCGTTCACGCATTACACCGCCCGGCCGGTGGACGGTCAGATTGATCCGCAGCTTCATCAGCACAACTTCGTGTTCAACGCGACGTGGGATGAGAAGGAACAACGCTACAAGGCCGGGCAGTTTGGTGATCTGAAACGGAATGCTCCGTACTTTCAGGCGGCGGCGAATGCCCGGCTGGCGGGGAAACTTCGGCAGCACGGGTTTCAAACGGTGCGAACCGAACACGGATTCGAGCTGGCGGGATTCACCGACGGCATGAAGGACGTGTTCTCGCGGCGAACGCAGCAGATTGAGCAGCAGGCGGCCTCGCTGGGGATTCATCACGCCGAAGACAAAGCTCAGCTCGGAGCGAAGGGCCGCGAACGAAAACGTGACGATGTCTCGCTGGCCGAACTTAAGCAGGACTGGGACAGCCGATTGACGGATCGGGAATGGAAAGCGTTTCTCAGTCAGGCGTCCGGCGGTGGCGGAGAAGCGGTGAAACCAGTGACGGAGCGGCAGGCCGTTGAGCATGCTCTGGCTCACAAGTTCGCGGGCCAGTCGGTGGCGTCGGAGCGGGATGTGCTGAAGCCCGCTCTGGAGTTCGGAATTGGTTCGGTTTCCGTCGAGGGACTGAAAGCCGAACTGGCTGCCCATGCGGACGTGTTGTCCGTGACGACCGAGGACCGCACGCTGTTGACGACGAGGCGAGTGCTGGCCGAAGAACGACGAATGGTCGAGTTCGCTCGCGAGGGCCGGGGCACGGTGACGCCGCTGGTGGAGAACTCGCTCACGCTGCGGCCACCGGCCGACGATCCGGCGTTTTCATGGAAGCCGGACCAGAAAGCGGCCCTGCAACACGCTCTGTCTTCAACGGACCGGGTCGTGGCGATTCGGGGAGCGGCGGGAACCGGGAAATCGACCGTGCTGGCCGAGTATATTCATCAACTGGAAAGTCACGGCCTGACTGCGGTGGCGGTGGCTCCCTCGACGACAGCTCGTGACGAACTGAAGTTGCTGGGCGTGGACGCTCACACGGTGGCGAAGTTCGTGCAGAGTGACGAGCTGCAGAGTCAGTTGCAGCAGAAGGTGCTGATTGTCGACGAAGCCGGGCGGTGGAGGCACGCTCAGCATGTGACTTTGTTCGATGTGGCTCGCGAACGGGAATGCCCGGGTGCTGCTGGTGGGCGGCGAAGCAGCACGCGTCAGTCAGTGGCGCTTCAGCTGGTGCAGCAGGCCGGGATTCGTCCGGCCGAAATCACGCACATCACGCGTCAGAAGCCGCGGGACTATCGGGAAGCCGTGGAACTGCTCAGTCACGGCACGCCGACGCAGACTCAGGAAGGCTTCGACCGGCTGAACGCGATGGGCGTGGTCCATGAAGTCGAGGACGACGAACGGTATCAGCTGCTCGCCGACAGTATCCTTGGAAGTCAGCCCGCCAGAAGAAGCAGGGCGGCAAATGCAAAGAAGGTTCTCGTCGTGAGTCCGACGCATGCCGAGGCGGACCGCACGACAGGCGTGATCGGAACGCTGCCGGGAAGCCCGGGCATCTGGATGACTCAGAAACGGCGATGCTGCGGCTGAGGAATCTGCAGTGGACGGAAGCCGAGCGACAGGACGCGAAACGTTACCGCAGCGGTCAGGTGATTGAGTTCCACAAGGCGGTGAAAGCGAAAGACACGGTGGTGCTCGACATGGGCCGCGAAGGTCTGACGGTGAAAACTCGCAAGCAACCGGCAGCCGTGGGTTCGGGCGTGGAAGTTCGTCGACAACTCGACATGGGACGTGACGGGCCAACGGTGCGACGTCAGGTTGTTCGTGCTGCATCCGGCATTGGCTCCGGCGAACGGCTGGAAGTCACGGGCCACGACGAAACCGGCCGCGTGCAGGTTCGCAATCAACGCGGTCAGGTGCTGCAGCTTCCTCTGGAAAAAGCGGCGAAGTTCAACGTCTACAGTTCGGGTGAAGTAGCGATCGCCGCCGGTGACCGCATTCGGATCACGAAAAACGGCCAGACCGCCGACGGAAAACATCGGCTCAACAACGGCAGCCTGTATCAGGTGAAGCAGGTGGATGACCAGGGCCGGATGGAACTGCAGAACGGGTGGAAACTGCCGGCGAACTTCGGGCATCTGGCTCACGGTTACGTGACCACCAGCCACGCGAGTCAGGGCCGGACGGTGGACTATGCACTGCTGGCGATGAGTTCGTCGTCGTTCGCGGCGGCCAGTCGGGAAGGATTCTACGTGGCCAGCAGCCGGGCGAGGGAAGGGCTGCAGATTTTCACCGACGACAAGGAATCGCTCCGGAACTATGCGATTCAGAAGTCCAGCGAACGCATGGCGGCGATGGAACTCATCCGGCCTCCGGAACACGAACAACGCTTCCGCGAACGCGTGAAGGACATGTTTCAGCGGGCGACGGATTACGCTCGCAACAAGATCGACACGATTCGTCGGCACGCCGGTGACTTGCTGAGTCACGGCCGACGACCGGGATGGGAGGCGCAGCGATGAAAGACCGACCTTCTTCCGGCAGTTCGATCGCTGAACGTGTTCGCGGCACGACGGGCCGGGCGGCCGCTGCTGCTCCGACAGTGGAACTCGGGCCGAGTTACGACCGCGAAAACGAAAACCGCGGACCGGCTCTGTCGATTCAGTTCCGGCTGCTCAACGGCAACTGCCTGACGGCCGAGTATGCGGCTCGCTGGGAAACTCTGTTCAATCCGTCGCAGGGCATCACGATGCACTTCAGCACCGGCCTGCGGGTGCTGATTAAAGGCCGCAATCTGCGGCGGCTGTACCAGGACTTGTCGCAGCACAAAGTCACGGCGATCAATGAGCTCGACCGCGTACAGTCTCGGGTGGAATTCGCTGACCGCAACGTGCCGCTGGTGGAACGCATCGAACTGGATCGCGGCCGCATCGACGCGGACACGGGACTGTGGATGGCGGGCGGCGGTTTCTTCGACCGCGACGACGGCCGCTGGGTGAGAACGGCGGCGACGGGGAGCGTGAACTGAACAGCATCGCATCGGTCCGCGGCGGACCGATGCGGTCAGGCTGTGCGGCGTGTGTCACCAGTCGATGATGTTCTGTTCGTCGTCGAAGGCATGGCCGGTGGCTTCCAGCACGGGATGCAGATCGGTGCCGGGCAGCAGTTCCGGATAAGCGGTTTCCAGCGGGTACACCAGCACGTTCGCGGCCCGGTCTTTGTCCAGTCGGATGCGGTGCAGATTCCGCAGACCCGGTCGGCAGTCCTGCGTGTCCCAGTGAACGACGGTCACGTCGACTCGGGGTGCTGTGGTGTAAACGTCTCGAACTTCGCCGTTGGCGACTTCGATGACAAGCTTGATTCGGGATTCGGTCATATGTTCCTCCTTGAGGTTGGGGTGAAAATCAACGTGTTCGAACAGGCGAAACAGGCAGGGGAACCGCCGCTGTCCTGCCTGAAACCGCAGGCGAGCGCAGCGAGGGCATGGACAGCCCAAGGCGGAACCTCTGCCAAAACCGCCCGAACACAAGTTGATGAAACCCCGCCGCAGGAACCGTCCGAATCGCGGGCAAGAAAGCCGGTATCGATGCGGTGGGTCAACGGCTGGGAAGATGTCCACAGCGTGACAATGTTTTTGACGGGTCGCAGAAACCCGTGGTAAGCTGTCGGCATGACAATGACCCTGCCACCCGATTGTGAAGAGTCCCTGCGTCAGCTCGTCGCTGACGGAGCGTTTCGCACTTTGGACGAGGCGCTTCGGGAGGCCATGCGGCTATTGGTACAAAGCGTGCAAGACTCCCACGACGCCGAAGCGGAGGCTCGGGAATCAGGTCAACCGCTGTTTCCGGATCGGATCGACATTGATGAACTGGCTCGTCAACAGGGCGTGGGACCGGTCACCGATATCAGTTCGCTGGTCGGCGATTTCGCTCCGGACGAAGAAAATGTTGACGAATGGCTCCAGGAACTGCGGATGTTGAGAAAGGGAAAAGTTCCGGAGACACGTCGATGAAAGACACGAGGCCAATGGTCGGTCAGTCACAGAAGTCGAAACGTCAGGTGGCAACAAATCGCGAACGCCTCTTGACCGTGGAGAGACTGCCTGATCCTCCGGTCGATGATTTGGGCATCGATCCTCCCTGTGAACTTCCGCACCCGCCGGGACAGCGAGTGATTGCTTGTCCGGGACTTGAGCGTCTGCCTGACCCGATCACAACGGATGCGGATACCGTACCGATGAATGACACGATGCCCGAAACCAATGACCGCGACGCACGACTGCGGAGAATGCAGGAACTGCGGCAGCAGTACCTCGATTCAGGCGGCACACTGCTGACCGCGGAAGAAGTCAACCGCGAAGTGGCTGAACGCCGCGGCGAACGTTACACGGAAGAGTAGCTCGTGGCACAAACACGGATGTTCATTGATACCGGCGTGCTGATCATGGCCTTTCGCGGGCCGGAGCCGATGGCAACGACCGCCCGGCAGTGGACCGCATCTATCAGTGAATAGATTTTGACCAAACGTCCGTTCCGTGGTAATCTCATCCCATGACGCAATTGACGACCGAATACAGTGAAGCGGCGATCTTCAGCCGGTTAATTGAAGCTCAGGCGGAACCGCTTTCGCCTGAACTGGCCGGTCACATTTTGTCGCTGCAGCTTTCGCCGCAGGACGAGCGTCGGCTCGATGAACTGCTTCCGAAAGCGCAGGACGGCACGCTCACGGCGGAAGAGAAGGACGAACTGGAGAGCCTGAATCATATCGCCGATCTGCTGTCTCTGTGGCAGTCGCGGGCTCGTCGCGTTCTGCAGACCACGCGTCATTGACCGGCAGCCTGCATGGACGCTTCTATCACCAGACAGGTTCGCGAGCGGGCGAACAACTGCTGCGAGTACTGCCGGATGCCGCAGGCTTATCATGTGCGGACGTTCGCCGTCGACCACGTCATTGCCCGCCAGCATCAGGGGGAAACACAACTCGGGAACCTGGCACTGGCCTGCCTGCGATGCAACAGTCATAAGGGGCCAAACATCGCGGGACTTTCGCCGGACAGTGGTGAGCTGACGCCACTGTTTCATCCGCGTACCGATGACTGGGACGCTCATTTCCACTGGAATGGTCCATACATCGTAGGCAGAACGGCCATCGGTCGGACCACGATCGAACTGCTGACGATGAATCATCCGGACTACGTGGCACTTCGGAAGTCGCTGATTGAAGAAGGCGTGTTCCCTCCGACCTGAGAACCACAGCAGTGCGGTCGTCATCCTGTCGCTGGAGCCACGGGCATCCGCCCTGCGACAGCGGTCCGCGGCTTTGTGGCTGTGCAGCTTCGTTGGCGTGAAACAGAAACGAGAAGTGCCCCTTGCACTTTTTTAAGGCAAGGGGGCAACGCTTTTGAAACCGGGGACGTGCGGTCAGGGCCGATGGACGAGGAGGGCACCGGTCTGCACAAGCCGGGACGGCACGGAAGACCGGGAGGGGCCGCGTTCGTCGCGTGGCTCCGAGCCTTGACGGCACGGGGGTGGAACCCCGCGAAACGAACAACCGCCGCCGACAGGCGAACAATCTCCGCATTCGCGAAGCGGTTTCCCTGACGAGACGTCAAGCGGAGCGGGCGGCTCGTGAAGGAACCGGCGGAGCGTGCGATTCCATGCGATTCCGTAAGCTGACTGCTGAAGCGAGTCCGGATGACTCGCAAAGGTGTCAGGTGACGGCGGCAGCCCGGATGGTTGCCGAATCCACCGGGACCGGATGTTCCGTACCAACAACCGTCGCCATCGGCGAACCTTGTTCCCGCACCAGTGGGCGAAAGGGGCGGCGGCCGTCCGCGTCAGCGACCGCAGCGAAGCGCAGCCCGATAGCACGCGACCGGCGATCAGCCGGGGTGCCATCACCTAGGAAGTGTCCCACTAAAGAACACAGCGACCGTTGTCGTGACAGAACTTTGCGTCGCGTGAGATGCAGGAACGAATTAGAAGACGCGGCCGATCAGGGAGACCGACCGCGTTTGCGCGCTGTGGCCGTCAGAATTCTTCAGCCGGCAGCACGCAGGTGAATGAGCGGTCCGGCTCGGTCACGACTTTGAAGCGGTAGGCCTGCTGAGAGTCATACACAGACTGCAGCACTCCGCGGCCGGCGAGAGCCGTTTCATTGAGCTGAACGCGGCGGTGATCGGCATCGCCCCAGTCACCACGGACGTGACGCTGCAGAGCGGACTGAAGTTCCGCGTCGCCAACGACCGTGCGAACCGAATCAGCAACGAGCACGCGACCAGCAGTAAACAGCGGCGGCAACTGCGGCAGCGGAACGTTCAGCTTTCGGCCGAGAACCTGTTCAAGGCACGCCCGGACAACGGTTCGACAGCAGCGTTCGGGCCAGCAGCCGTCGCGTTCCAGCGAACTGGCGAGTGCTTCCGCAAGTTCGCGGGCCGTGTCGTGATCGTGTGAGTCAAAGGCTTTGAGGAATTCGAAGTACGTGGTCACGGGGTCCATGAGACTCGCCTTTCGGAGGTGCCACCGACCGGGTTTCAACCCGGTCGGTGCGGGTTGAGGGAATGTCACTGGGCGGCCGCGGCGAGGCGTTCGCCGGGAGACTCGGGCTTGTGCTGGTAGATGAACGTGTGAGCCTGTTCGGCGACGCGTTGCAGCAGCGGCAGGTCGTTGCGTCCGAAGCTGGTGGTTTCGTTCCAGTGGCCTTCCTGCTGGTACAGGCGAACGAAGGTGATGTTGTGGCGTGTTCCGATGGTGGTTTCGTTCCGCCAGACGACGGCTTTGACGAGTCCCATGCGAAATTCGGCGACGGGCTTGTTGGGTTGAGAGGCCATTTGAGTGCTCCTTGAAAAAAGGGTTTGTCGTGCTCTTCACCGGCTGGTTGAGAGCATGAAAACCCGCTGCGGAGCACGTGCGGCGGCGTGAGTGAGCGAAGGCAGACAGCAGGAGTCCTCGCCGCGGTCGAGTGACAGATCCTCTGGCACGACCCGGCCCTGCCTGCCGCAGTGATCGGAAGCCGCCGCGATTCAGGCCGGGAAACTCAACCGACCGCCGGATTCGATGCTGGATCAGAAAGCAACCACCGTCTCGGAACGAACCCGCCGTAACCGCAACGTCATTGATCGCCAACGCAGCAGGGCGACACGAACGGAAGACATCCGGCAGGATTCAGCGACCTGCCGTCAAACGTCGCGGCAGGTTCCCACGTCGGCACGATGCCGCGGAATTCGCGTCAACCGCCATCACAGCCGACATCCATCAACTCGCACAACGCCGAGAAGCACCCGGTCAGCGGCGGACCGCCCCGGCAGGCGCAGGCCCCTCATGAGGCACAGCGCCCGCGGACGGAAACGTCAATGGCTGAAAAGCATACAGACGTCATGAAGGCCAGGGATAAACGATGAGCGGTACACTTTTCGCGAACTGCTGGCTCCGTGACTGAACCGAATGATGTCCGTGCAGGTCTGCTTCAAGCCGGCTTCGAAGGCCAGCCGCTTGGTGTGATAGATCAGCGGCACGAACCCGGCGGCTCTGTCTGAATAGTCGCCCATGAGGATCGCGAGCTGACCACCGGGCCTGAGCACCGACGCACAACTGCGGATGAACTGACCATAGCGTTCATTGAATTCGTCCAGCGTCTTCGTCTGCGACAGACACTGCGGCGAATTGGAATACACTTTCTGTCTCCAATACGGCGGATGAGTCCAAATGAACGCATAATCTCCGAGCCCTTCATACGACCGTGGATCACACGCATCGAATCCGGACTTCAGATCGGTCGACTCGCAGGGAATGCCCAGTTCGTGACAGACATCGGTGCAGGTACCACTCCCCGTCATCGGGTCGAACACGCTGCCAGGCTGGAAGTACAGCAGCAGATCGCGAATGAGATTGCCTCCGCAGTTTCCGGGATAGCTTCGGTCGCCGTATTCGCCGGCCTTGTGGTTGTGATACAGACTGGTCAGATGCGGCACCGGTGATGAATTCACAGGGGCCATCGGAAGCCGGGCGTACTGCGGTTCAGGTCGTGTTGCTCTGCGAGTGCCGATACGGCCGGCATAGGCCGGATTGATGTTTGGATTGAGTTCGAGAGTTTGATACATCGTGAGTCTCCTTACAGTTGATGGGTTTGGGGATAGAGGACGTCCGCGACAGCGTCGATGACGTTCCAGTTGATTCCGACGCAGGCGTCGTGAGAGCGTCGGGTTTCCAGCAGGACATGCCATGCCTGGTTGTCCGTCAGATCGGGACGTAGCTGCTTCACGTCTTCAACACTCCAGATGACGGCGATGCGTCGCTGCTCCGTCAGGTGCATGAGCAGGTCCATCTGGGATGGTTTCCTGCGAAGTGTCGGCTTCTTGAAGTGCCTGATTCGGTCTCGTATTGTGTCGGTCATATTCAGATTCCTTTCTGTTGAAGTTGACCACCTCGGCGGTAGCAGTCGTTCAGACTCGCCACGAGTCGTTCGGCTTCGTCTCGCGTTTCCGCTTCAGCATCCCAGAATGGCAGGGAAGCCACGACTTCGTCGGTCGGCAGAAACACGATGTCGAAGGTGTCATCGCAGCCGTCCGTTCCGCGGCAGTAGCCAAACCAGAGCGACGATTGATTGGTTGTTGATGTTTCTTTCGTCATATTCAGATTCCTTTCTGTTGTGTTGCGGGCGGGCCGTGTGGCCCGCCCGGTTGGATTACTGATCCTTCTTTTCGGTAACGACCCGCAGCGTGATGCGTCCGTCGAGGGGCACGCAGTCGAGCTGGATGTTGAATCCGTTGTTGTCGGCGTGAGCCCAGGCACTGCCGATCCGGGTCCAGAAGCTCTTGCCGTTGGCCGAGTCGCGAACCTGATACGCGGAGTGGGACGGTTTGTTGCTGCCGCTGTTGCTGTTATTGGTTTGATTGGACATTGTTGAGTTCCTTTCTCTTGAGTTGTGGCCGCAACCCCTGCGGCCTTTCGGCATGCGTCAGAAAGTCGCGAGTGCCGGAGCGGGCGTGAGACCGCGATCGGATCACGCTGAAAATTGGGGGCGACCTTCAGGGGGAACCGATTTTCGGCTTGAACCGACCGGCAGCGGCTTTAGCAATGCCCGGAAGGAAGGCCGTTGGGGTGTGGATGCAATGATGGATCGAGACAGGAACGATGTCCGGGCGAACCGACGGCGGCAGAGATCAACGAGGAACCGTCCCGCGCCGCCGTGAGACCAGCGTTCCGATGCCTGCCAGCAACATTCGCAAGTGGATGAACCCGGTCGCGCGACTGGTGCGACTCGCGCCGATCATCCATGCGTGAAACGTCCGGGAGACTGTTGTTGCAAGTCGTTACAGTACTCAGCACGCCAGGCAGTCGGCACCGGTAAGCATCAGAACAGTTTCAACTGAGCGGTCCGCGGCGGACCGGACGCGATGCGATCACGAAAAGCGGATGGCTGCGGCGGGATCTTTGCAACCGAAGCCTGGTCTGACGGAACGTGCTTCGACTTGACGTCCGACTCAGGGATGTCGGGCTGCGAATCGGAAGGCCGACTCGATTGCCGATCTCTGGGCGGTTCCGGTTTGCTGATGTGCTGTTTAAGCCGTGCGGCGATGGGTTGTTCGGCGGTGATTTCCGCAGTCGGTTCGCGAGACTTCCGTGACGCGGATTCGATCGTGTGAGATGCCAGCAGGCGTTTGATCTGTTCGGCGAGTTCGCCTGTGGAAACGGGTGAGTCTGCGGTCGATTCGAAGGATTTGGTCAGAGCGGTGTTGAGCTGGTTTCGCAGGTTGGCAAGTTCGGTGAACGTGGCTTCGTGGTCGAAGGGTTGGCCGATGAAGTTGCGGTAGTCGCTGAGTTGTTCGCGGGAAAGCGTCAGGTCGCGCTGTGTCCTGTCGATCTGTTCGGCATAACCGTCGGCGAGACGGTCGAGGGCGTTCAGGATGGCTTCGCGGTCCGGCCGAACTTTTCGCCAGTCTTGTACCGCGGGTGGTGGTTCCGGCGAGGTACACGTCGAGGCGGAATAGGCATCGATCGTGACGCCGAATTTCAGGCCGCGACAGGTTCCGAGTTCGTGCTGCGCGACCCCGACACTGTTCCCGGCAAGGCCTTCAGGCGATCGCTCAGCACGGAAGCCAGGTCGTCCGGATGATACGTGCGGCCACCGATCCGGAGCGGGTCAGCGGCGTGACGTTCCAGCGTGTCGCGATCGGTTTGCAGGTTGTCGGCCAGCCTCAGGCGCGTGATTGTCTCCGGCAGTTCCTTCAGTTTGCGTTGAGCGAGAAACTGTTCGTCGGTGTGATTCTTTCTGAGCACCGTGATGCTGCAGTTCGGCATCGGCTTCGGCGTGTCAGCATGGCCGGGTTTCCCGAAGCGATCGCTTTGACTTCGGCGAACGACAGTTCCTGACCGCCGATGTCTTCGGCTCGGCGGACACCTGATTGGCCCGTCATGATCTGAGCAATGAACCGGGCCTTGGTTTCCAGAGCCTGCCACATGAAGGCGTCGAACGAACCTTCCGTCACGTAGCGATGAATCGACACCTCGGCGTTGTCATTGCCCTGCCGCAGAATCCGGCTCCTCGCGCTGTTCGACTTCGGCCGGTTTCCACGGAGCATCCAGATGATGCAGGGCCACCAGCCGCTTCTGCACATTGGTTCCGGTGCCCATTTTCTGAGTGCTGCCCAGCAGAACTCGCACGGAGCCGCCGCGGACTTTTTCGAACAATGCCTGTTTCTTCGCATCGGACGCTGCATCACCAATCGATGCGATCTGTTGCGGGGAATACCGCGGTCGGTGAGTTTCTCCGTCACGTCGTCATACACGGAATAGCCCCAGGCGTTCGGCTTCACACCCAGATCGCAGAACACCATCTGTGTGCCGCGAAGGGCGGTTGTGCTGTTCCAGATGTCTGCAATCCGGCCGACCATCGTGCTGACTTTGGATTCCGGGTGATCGGTCGCTCGCGGGTCGAGCACCCGGCCGTCGAGGGCCAGCTTGCGGCCGTCGGTCGTGATCGCCAGAGCGTTGTCGTCCCGCGGATCGACCTTTTCGGAACGAATGCGTTCGTAGCGTTTCACGAGTGCCTGCTGCAGTTCGCCTGTTCGTCCGACATCGGACAGGCGACCACGTGAGGCTTGCCGCCTTCCAGTTCGGGCCGCGGCAGATCGAGCATTTCGGCCGTCTGCACGTCGGCGAACGACCGGAACATCTGCTGCAGTTCCGGCAGATTGTGAACCGGGCAAACCGGCTGCGGGCCTTGAGCGTCGACCCGTCCGGCGAGATTTCCATCGTGTCCACGACTTCGCCGAACGTCGCGGCCCATGCATCGAAGTGGTCAATCCCGCGATCCGCCAGGCCTTTGGGATCGAGGAACTTCTGCAGCGTGAACATCTCGACCATTGTGTTAGAGATCGGTGTCCCTGTGGCAAACGTCACGCCGTGGCCCGGATGCCGTTCATCCAGAAACCGGGCCTTCATATAGAGGTCAAATGCCCGCTGACTGCCTCCCGTCTGAATACCGGCGACGCGGTTCATCTTGGTCGGCAGTTCGAGATTCTTGAAATACTGGGCTTCGTCGATGAACAGGTGGTCCACGCCGAGTTCGTCAAACACCAGGCCGTCGTCCTTCTTGTCCTGAGCCAGCAGGTCGGTCAGCTTCTCTTCGCGAGCCGCCTTTTGCTTTTCGATTGACTTGATGATGTTGCGATGTCGGCCGTCGGTATCGGCAGCGGCGGTGTCGACCAGCAGAGCGTCGTAGTCGGCAATCTGTTCGCGGAGAAATCGTTCCCGATAATCCCGCGACATGCCAATGCGTTCGAATGAGCTGTGCGTCACAACGATGCCGTCCCATTCGCCGCTGGCGACCTTGGCGACCAGACGTTTCCGCCGATCGCGACTCACGTCTTCTTTGGAAGCCACCAGCAGTTTCGCGTTGGGATAGAGCTGCAGGAATTCCCGCGAAAACTGTTCCAGCATGTGATTGGGCACCACATACATCGGCTTGTGGGCCAGCCCGGTTTCCTTCAGTTTCATCCCGGCGGCGGCCATCGTGAACGTCTTGCCGGAACCCACCACGTGAGCCAGCAGCGTGTTGCCGCTGCTCATCGTTCGCCAGACCGCATCCTGCTGATGCGGCCGCAGTTCAATGGCCTGATTCATGCCGGGAAACTGCAGGTGCGACCCGTCAAACAGTCGCGGACGCAGGCTGTTGTACGTGTCGTTGTAGATGCGAACCAGCCGTTCGGCGCGGTCAGGATCGTCGAACACCCAGGACCGAAACCTGTCTTTGATCTGCTTCTGCTTCTCGCGAGCCGCCAATGTTTCTTCCTGATTGAGCACGCGTTCTTCGCGGTCAAAGACGCGGATCGTGTCATACACGACGGGCGTTTTCATATTGAGGGCCAGTTCAAACAGCCGCAGGCCGTTCACGCGATCCGTGCCGAATTCCGACGTGGCCGCGACGGATTCCGTGGCCGAATAATCACCGTCCACGCTCCACACGGCTTCGCGCTGCAGATGATCGACGGTGATCGCATCAGCCGACACGCGAAACAGCTCGGATGCGAATGTCTGCAGATCGGACGTGGGAATCCAGGGTGCTCCGAGATTCGCGTCAATGTCACCCGGCAGGACATCCGGCGGCTGGACGTCGCGCAGCCGTTCGACATTGCGGGTATAGGCCTCTCCGGCCAGTTCGGCCGCGGCGAGTTTGTTCCGCACATTGCCGGAGAGATAGACGTCGGCGGTTTCCCATTCGCTCGTTTGCGGGTTCTGAAACACCAGGTCGCCGAGTTCGGAAATAATCTGTTCCTGAGAGCGGGCCATACAGTTCCGCGATGTACGGCAGGTCCACGCAGCCACGATGATCGAGTGAAACCAGCAAACCTTCTTCGGCACTGCTGACTTCCGTGATGGCGGGTTTCCGGCCGACAACGTCCTGCCTGAGAATCGCGGCTTTCTTCGCCGTGCCGGTGACCTCGTCATAGTCTTCCAGCGACATGACGAGCATCGCGTCCGGGTCTTCGCGGAATTTTACGAGGTTCGGCATCCGGCGAATGCTGGTGCCGGTCCTGGTCTGCGAGAACGTGGTCTTATTGACCGGTCCATACTTCGCGACAAACTGGTCATACGTCCGGTTCAGCGATCGCCGCACGTCGTCGCGTTCAGTTTCCGGCCAGTCTTCGTTCTGCGACTGCAGCACTCGGCGGCACCGTCCCAGATCGATCAGAGCCGCCCGGCGTTTCATCAGCGTGCCGTCGGCCCGGAGTTCTGTTTTGCCGTGTGTGGCAGGAACCGCCCGCCCGTCTTCAATCTGCTGAATCGACCGGTCATCGGCAATGAAGAAACTGCCTTCGGTGACATGCTTCAGCGGCGGCGGTCGGGCAAATTCCTTGATGACCAGTTCTTCCGTTGCCGGTTGCACTTTCGTGGCTTCCGCCTTTGGCAGTTTGGCAATCGCCGCTTGCAGTTGCTGAGCCAGATCACCGTTCGATTTCAGACCGTAGTTGTGGTCACCGCTAGAGCTGCGATTCGCGACTCCAGTCGCCCAGCACCATGTCCGGGTGATTATGAAAGTAGCGATTGACCGGACTCTCCGTGCCTTCGATCGTCAGCGCGAGGTGTCCAGCCAGTCCGGAGTCCACATGCTGAGCGGGTTCGCCCGCCGCCCGTTTCCGCATGAAGATAATGTCGGTGACCACAGCCGTGCCTTCGCGTTTGAACGCATCGGACGGCAGCCGAATCGCGCCCAAGAAGTCGGCCCGTTCTCCGAGATACTCGCGAATCGCGGCGTTCTGCTTGTCGAGCGTAAAGTGCGACGTCACCAGCGAGAGCACACCGCCGGGCTTCAAAGCATCGACCGACTTCGCGAAGAAGTAATCATGCAGGGCGAACTTCTGGCCGTTGTGTTTCAGGTTCACATTGGCAAACGGCACATTGCCAATCACGGCGTCAAGCTGTCCGTCCGGCAGTCTGGTATCGCGGAAGTTCTCAATGCGGATGTCATGCTGCGGATACAACGCCTGAGCAATCCGTCCCGACGTCCGATCCAGCTCGACGCCAATAAACTTCTGCCCCTCGCGAGCATGGCCCATAAAGTTGCCAATCCCGCAGCCGGGTTCCAGCACCAGAGCGTTCTCCGGAACTCCCAGCCGTCCGGCTGCCTCATGCATCGCCTGCATCACCACCGGCGACGTATAGAACGCATTAAACGTCGTGCGTTTCGCACTGTCATCGAGTCGTCCGGCGACAGCAGTGTTTTCAGTTCCTCACCAAGTTCCCGCCAGCCGTCGTCCTTGTATTTCCCGTCACCGGATCAGGAAACAGCCGCAAAGCCACCGCCCCAAACCCGCCGAATTTGGCCAGCGTTGATCGTTCTTCATCGGTCGCCGTTCCTGCATCTTCCCTGCCGATTCACCACACGAATCGCCGCGATGATGTCACGGCCTTGGCTTTTCACCGCTGGCTGTCACCGGCGTAGCAGCGTTCGTTTCGGTCGACGCAGCAGGCACCGGCGGAGGCGTTTGCACAGATGCAGCGGAAACCGCTGACGGCGATGAGGAATCCGGCGTCGCGTCGACGCGAGTCTCCGTTCTCGGCCGTTCCTTCTTCGAGCAGTGTCGGTGGATTCAGCTTGCGGCAGAGGCGGCTGATCGAACAGTGACCGTTCTCTGTGGCGTCGTGCCGTTATTCGGGCGGCGTGTGTCTGCGGACGTACGCCATCGCCGCGTCGAGACTGAACGTCTCGTCGTCGTTCTCCGGCGATTCGCTGTTCAAATCCAGTTCGAGTTCGTGAACCGCGATCTCCATCGCCTCGCTGCTCAGTTGCACGTCCGCCGATTCGGGCCGCACCCGCCGCAGCTTGTCGATCAGTTCCAGATGCCGGCCCCGCAACTGCATCGCCAGCTCCTCCAGCGTCGAAGTCAAGCGTCCGCTGCACGCGAGCCGCTCGTGATGCCTCGGCCGCAACCCGATCAATTCCAGCACGATTGTCTTGTATCGCATCCTGTCCATCCTGCTCGGTTTCGACCCCTTCAAGCTTCAGACAAAGCATCGGGCGGAAGCAACACTGTTGTCCCTGAAGCCATTGTCCGTCCCGATCCTCCACCGTTCATTGCGAAGATGCAGGCCATCCTGCCACAGTCGAAACCGTTTGGCGAGAAGTTTCTGCATCGACACGGTGGGTGGCGTAGACATTACCTTCTGGCATCATTGTCGGCTGACTCAATTGAGAATAGCAGGCGACAGTGGACTGCACGTGGTCCGTGGTTGCTCGCGCTGGGCTCAGTCAGATTGGCCGGTAAACTCCCACGCATCCGCGCCCGGATTCAGGCGATCTCTGACAAGCTTTGGCTTTGCGAGACCAAGTCGCGGCACTCGGAGGTTCTCAACTTGAGTTGTTGCCGTGTGGCGGCGTCGGTCGGAGTTTCTCGATGAACCCGTCGGCGACGCCAATGATACTGCTCTTGCACGTGCTGCAACCGAGCAACGGTATCGGCCACAGTTCTCGAATTCACCGACCTCAAGCCCGGAGAGTTTCCGCATGGCAACAACGGAAGTCACGATCACCGTCTCGTCGAACCAGACAAGAGCGTCTCTGGTCCTGCCCGATTTCCGGGTGAAGCCGAATCAGGACCCGTTCGGTCCGCTTCAGTTGATACAGCAAGGCAGCATGACGGTCACACTTCCGGTAACCTATAATCATGCCATCGCCCGCAGAAACTGGGACCGGAACTGCGACGGCAAGGTCGAACTGTACCGGGTGCCGGTGTACCAGATCTACATCGATGCCGCCGGAAAGCCACGGCAGACCTGGCACGCTCTGCGATTCATGCCGGCATGGATCGACAACAACCGGTACCGGGGATTCACAATGGCTTCTCCCGCCCCCCAACCTCGAAGGCGGGTCCCGCAATACAAGCCGAACTACCTCAGTGGTGCCATCGTGATCAAGGGTGGCTACTACATCCACAAAGGCCCGAAGAATCTGAACTGGGGTGGATGGAATGGTCGAGGCTGTGTGGAAATGGTCGGCGACTTCAAGAAGTTTCTCGGGGCAGTGCTCTCCATGTCCGCCATCACCCGGACGGCGAATATCCACGACGACATGAAGTCACTCGTGAAATCAGGCAAGCTGTTCGTCAAGGTGGATCCGGCCAACAAGCCCGCACTCGTTATCGACCGTCAGACCAATCCGCCGCAGTCGTTCGGAAGAAACGCCCCCTGCGTCCGCCGGCATTCAACACGTCGCCGCACGCCCGCTCCGTAAGTTCCGACGACGTCTCTGGTGTCGAGTTTGAACAACGTCGGGTGACGAACTGGTCAGCGTCCATGTGAAGCCTGCAAGGCGATGGCGGGAACGTCAAGGAGTCGGCCTGAATTTCGCACTTGCCAGTCGACGCCGGAAGCGCCGGCTCATTTCGATCCAAACGAAGCAAGTCCAGACAGCATGTCGGCAGGAATCTCGCCGTCTGGGTCCACCATTTAGAGAAACGGGAACCGCTTGTTCAATCATCGAAACAACTCGTCAAGACCATTGGGGCTAAAGTGATTTGCAGGAGATGAGGGTGGCTTTGCGAATCGGGTTGTATTTTGCGGAATTCGCTCCGCAGAGATGATGCGACACCTCTGAGCCCTGTTTCTACGAACGATTCAGCGATCGGCACAGGCGTTCGGCGTCCAAAGTCTCGGTCAGAGAGCAATTCCGTTACCTTCGTGATTCTTTTACTGGAGCCCCCTCCACACAGGGCATTTCTGTCTGCCCAGTCATTGGTCGTTCTGTTCGATCCTCGGGAAACATATGCGCGAATGGGGTCACGCACCGCAGAGTATGCAACGCGATTGGAGGTTCCGGAACTTGCGGTCCTCCTATCCAGTGATTCCGT
>JAWKUA010000050.1 GCA_041398785.1 Planctomycetaceae bacterium
CCGCGCCGAATACCGGCCGACGTATCTGCTGAAACGCGGCCAGTACAATCTGCCGGACAAATCACGCGAACTCTGGCCCGCCATCCCCGACTGCCTGCCGCCGCTGAAAGCCGATCAGCCGAAGAACCGGCTTGGCCTGGCGCGGTGGCTGATTGATCGTGACAACCCGCTGGTCGCGCGAGTGGCGGTGAATCATGTCTGGAAACGTTTGTTCGGCAAAGGACTGTTCTCAGCGGAAAACGTCGGCGTTCAGGGGACTCCGCCGTCGCATCCGCTGCTGCTGGACTGGCTGGCCGTCGGCTTCATCGAATCCGGCTGGGATCTGAAGGCGTTGCACAAGCGGATTGTGATGAGCGCCACGTATCGGCAGAGTTCCGACTACACGGCGGACCTGCTGGCAACTGATCCGGAGAACCGCTGGCTGGCTCGCGGCGCGCGGTTCCGACTGCCGGCGGAACTGGTTCGTGACAACGCGCTGGCCGTCAGCGGATTACTGAGTCCCCGCATCGGCGGTCCGTCGGCTCGGCCGTATCAGCCCGCGGGACTCTGGGAGGAACTCGCTGGCGGAGCCAACGACGGTCCCTACAAGCCGGATACGGGAGACGGCCTCTACCGACGCAGCCTGTACACATACCGCAAGCGGACCGTGTCACATCCGACGCTGGCGACCTTCGATGCGCCAAGCTGGGAAATCTGCCAGGTCAAACGAGGCCGGACGAACACGCCGCTGCAGTCGCTGGCGCTGCTGAATGACGTGACGTATGTCGAAGCCGCAAGGCAACTGGCGACTCGCATGATTCAGTCCGGCGGCGACATGGCGGAATCGCAGATTGCTCGCGGCTTCGAACTGACTCTGCTTCGCAAACCGTCCGCCGATGAACTCACGCAACTGGCCGGAAGTTTCGATCAGTACACCGAGTACTATGAAACGGAACCCGCCGCCGCGAAGGAATTGATCCACATCGGAGACTCCGCGGTTGCCGACGAAATCCCGGCAACCCGGCTGGCGGCCATGACGGCGGTTGCCTCCGTCCTGCTGAATCTTGATGAAACAATCACACGCGAATAGTGCCCTGTCCATCGTATTCTGATGTGTGCCCCTGGCTGTGCCAGTGCTCTGTAGCCTTGAAAACACTGGCACGGCCGGTGGCACACGACCCATCGATCTATGCCTGACGCAGCAGTAGTCCACCATGAACCCAATTCAAACCGCACAACAGCTCAACCGACGATCGTTTCTGCAGCAGTCTCCAGGTCTTGGCGCGCTGGCACTCGCCGCGCTGAACGGCGGCACGTCCGCGACCGCCGCGGAAACGGTCCGCATTCCTCAACACCGACCGACGGCGAAGCGCGTCATCTATCTGTTCCAGTCCGGCGCTCCGTCGCAGTTTGAATTGTTCGACAACAAGCCGAACCTGAAAAAACTGGCACGGACGAATCTGCCGGATTCGGTGCGGATGGGTCAGCGACTGACGGGAATGACGGCTGGCCAGGCAAGCTTTCCGGTTGCGCCGTCGATCTTCCGGTTCCGTCAGCACGGCGATTCCGGCGTGGAACTGTCGGAACTGATTCCTCACATGGCAACGGTGGCCGATGACCTTTGTGTCGTGCGTTCCATGCACACGGAAGCCATCAACCACGACCCGGCGATTACTTTTTTCCAGACCGGATCTCAACTGGCGGGCCGGCCGAGCATGGGAGCGTGGGTGGCATATGGGCTGGGTTCCATGAACGAAGATCTGCCAACATTCATGGTGATGCTGTCGCGCGGCACGGGTCGTGCGGCCGGGCAGCCGCTTTACGATCGTCTGTGGGGCAGCGGCCCGCTGCCGTCGCAGTACCAGGGCGTTAAGCTGCGAGGCGGCGCGGAACCGATTCTGTACCTGACCAATCCCGCAGGCTGTCCTCCGCATCTGCGCCGTCGAATGCTGGACGATTTGAATGTTCTGAATCAGCGGAAGTTCCAGTCGTCGCTCGATCCGGAAATTCAGACGCGCATCGAACAGTACGAACTGGCGTTTCGCATGCAGGCGGCTGTGCCGGAACTGATGGATCTTTCGGGAGAACCGGAACACGTTCTGAAGATGTACGGCGACGACGTCCACAAGCCCGGCACGTACGCTCGCAACTGTCTGCTGGCTCGCCGACTGGCCGAACGCAACGTGCGGTTTGTGCAGTTGTTCCACATGGGCTGGGACCAGCACGACAATCTGCCCGTGCATATGTCTGGTCAATGCCGCGACACCGATCAGCCAACAGCCGCCCTGATCCGCGATCTCAAACAGCGCGGTCTGCTGGACGACACGGTGATTGTCTGGGGCGGCGAATTCGGCCGCACGGTCTACTGTCAGGGAACACTGACGGAAACAAACTACGGTCGTGACCACCACCCGCGGTGTTTTTCCATCTGCATGGCCGGAGGCGGTGTGAAGGGTGGCTTCACGTACGGGACGACCGATGACTTCGGCTACAACATCGTCGAAGACCCCGTTCACGTGAACGACTTGCACGCGACTTTGCTGCATTGCCTGGGAATTAACCACAAACTGCTGACCACAAAATACCAGGGTCTCGACCTGCGGCTCACGGGCGTCGAAGACCGCAATCCCGTGATGGAGATCCTGAGCTGAACCGGCTTGCTTTTCGCGGGACGGCTATCTTGCGGTAATTGGCATGCTGTCGCGTTTACGTTTCAAACAGCAGGCTCAGGCAGGTGACTCCACCTTCCGCCTTTGCGAATTCGGACACTTCCGCCGTCCGCACGGTCAGGCCGCGACTGACCAGCAGATCGGCCGTTTGCGGGTTTCCGCCGGCCACCACAACGGTCGCATTCACCAGAGCGACGTTTGCGGCCCACGGTTCATCCGCCGGGACATCCAGGCACTCGCGTCCGGCCAGAGCCGACGTGTCCAGCCAGTTGCGATTCACCAGAAGTGCGCCATCCGGCAGCGCGGTGCAGGCGGTTTTCAGATGCAGGCTTCCCCGGACCCTCACCGGATGGACCCGGTAACCGAAGCGTTCGACGATCGATCGAAGCTGGTTCACGCCGTCGCGATTCGTTCGAGACGACAGGCCAACGATCAGTTCGCGGCCGACTCGCAGAACGTCGCCGCCTTCCAGTTGCCCTGGCGAAACGATTCGGGCGATGCTGCGAAATTCCCGAAGCACCGATTCCATCGCCGCGGGTTCACGATTTCGTGATTCTACGCCCATCGATGCCAGCACCGCGATTTCATCCAGGACAACGGCGGTGTCTTCGACAAATGTCGCGTCGGCGCAGTCGACGCTGGCGTTCAGGACACGGACCTCGGCGCCGCATTCGTTCAGCAGCCGGCAGTAGTTCCGGTGTTGTCGTCGCAGCGATTCGAAGTTGAGCGGCTGTCGCTGCAGAAACGTCAGTTGGCATTCCGCCATGAACGGCGACGGTTCGTGTGTGATGGCAAGCGTCGCCATGCGGTACCGAATCATTTTCTGCCGCGCGGCAGCAGTCCACTGCGAATGGCTCGCTCGGAATCATTCATGGCGATCAACATACCTTCCGGAAATGTGCGATGGATGACGATGTCATCAAAGATCCGGACGCTGTCGTATTGGTTGAGCCCCATTCCGGCCAGATACTGCAGCCGCAGATTGGCGTCCCGGTTGAGTTCCGCGTCGGCCAGCCAGTCTTGCAGATCTCGGCCGTTGCCGGCGTAGGTCAGCAGCAGGTCCACGGGAGTATCGAACTTCACTTCGGCAAGCGATTCCCGCACGGACTGCCGATCGTTCTGCAGAAGCCGGGCGTGCAGTGCCTGAACGTCGATTCGCGTCGGTTCGGACTGGCCCAGCAGCACGATGTCGTATCCTTCGCCGCCGATGTCGTTGCTCCAGACGGTGCCTTCGGGAAAGACGCTGAAAAACGTTGCCAGTTCGCTTTTCACTGCCGCGTCGCTGGTTTCGTAAAGAGGCACCCACTGCGTGACCACTCCGCCGGGATTCAGCCGTTTGCGGCACCATTCGAAGTATTCCCGCGAATACAGCGTGGCCGCGCCCTTGACCCACGGATGGATGGGGTCGGACGTGATGATGTCGAAGTGTTGCGTGGTCGTCATGATGAAGTGCCGCGCGTCGTCGTTGACGATTTCGACGCGGGGATCATCGGTGACGTGGTGGTTTTCCCGCGAGAAGTATTTACCCGCCGCCGGCGGAATCAGCGGTTCGATTTCACAGATCACGATGCGTTCGATTTCGGGATGAGGCAGAAACGATCCGGCTGTGACACCGGCACCGCAGCCGACAACCAGCACGGATCGCGGTCGAGGATGCACAAGCGCCGGGAGGTGCCCCAGCATTCTCTGCAGCCGCATATCGGCCGGTTCACTGGACGCGACAATCTTCCCGCTGACGTGAAAGTTTCTGACGCCCGTCATTGCGTCTTCGGAAACGGCAATGGATGCGTTCATTCCCTCGCCGAAATACAGGTAATCGGGTTCGTCGCGATACGTCGGAAGGTATCGACCGTACGCGATCAGGCCGGTCGGAATTTGCGGGACATACGCCGACAGACCGGTTCCGGCCAGAGTCACGACGGAAAGCATGGCCGCCGCGGCACGACGGGAATGTGGCTGCGACGCCTGAAGCATCAGCGGCACAAACATGATCAGCGCGGAGACTCCCGCCAGCGCGACCAGAACCCGCTGCGCGTCCTGAGTTCCCAGCCAGGCAATCATCAGCACGCTGGCACACAAAGCGCCGGCAATTGCGCCGACAGTGTTGGCCGCATAGACGCTGCCGACCAGTCGGCCGGGGTCGCGGGATCCAGCGGCGGCGGACGCCAGAGCCAGCGGAAAACTGGCTCCCCACAGGCACGCCGCGGGCGACACAGCCCACGCGCAGCGAACCAGGTCCAGTTGAAACGTCAGCCACGGACTGGTGGCCAGCGAGACATCGATCGGCCAATATGGCAGTGATCGCGTGACTGTGATCGCCGTCCAGACGATCGCCGGAATCAGCAGCATCTGACAGCACCCCAGCGCGATCTGTGGATTCTTCAGTCGTGGAACGACGGTCGAAGCAATGCTGCTGCCAATTCCCAGTCCCACCAGGAACACGGCAAGGATGATCGAAAACGTATAAACCGACGCTCCCATCAGCAGTGACAGTTGCCGCGTCCAGATCACTTCCGCCGCCAGCGCCGTCATTCCGGAAAGCAGAATTGCCGGATACGCGAACCTCGACGACGTCGACAACGGCGTGGCGGCGGTTTTTCCCGGTGGACGCGATGCGGTTTCCCGGACGCCGTCGGAATACGGAAGCGCAATCGCCATCGCAAAGCTGACGAACGCCACACCGGCATTGATGGATGCCGCGACGTACGTGGCCGTTGCCATGTCGAACAGTCGCAGCAGACAGAATCCCGCCAGCAGGCATCCAAAGACGGCTCCCGCAATGTTTGAGCCGTAGAAGAAACCCAGGCGCGAAATTCCCGCGGGCGAAGCTTCCACCCAGCGAGCGATCGCCGGCAGCGTCGCTCCCATCAGAATCGTCGGCGGCAGCAGACAGACAGCGCTGATCACACAGCGCAAAAACAGTTCGGCTGACGATGCGCCGAAGTCCTCGACGTAGATCCGGCCGACCAGCGGCATCGCGGTCAGCAGCACGATTCCCAGAACCCCGATGCTCAGTTCCAGCAGCGCGTACACGCGAAGCGGATGCCGGTGCGACGAAACGAGTCGGGGAAACAGCAGGCTGCCAACGCACATTCCTCCCATGAATGTCGCCAGCAAAACGCCCAGCGAGATCGTTGAGGAGCCGATGACCAGTTGCAGCAACTGAAACCAGACAATTTCATAGATCAGCGCCGAACAGCCGCTGCCGACAAACATCAACAGCAGCAGCGGTACGGACGCGGATCCGTCGCGATGGTCCTGGTTGTCGGGGCTCACTGGCATTGCGAAAAACCTGCATCACTTCTGACGGGTTACTACTTTTCGCCGATGCACCACAGAAAGCCGTCCGTGCGAATGTAGGCGCGCCCGTCGGCGAAGACCGGTGTCGCCACGGCGAAGTCGTCCAGAGCGTTTTCGGCGACCAGCTCCAGCTTGTCGCCAGCGCGATAGACACTGGTCGTGCCGCCCTCGTCAGTGACGTAAAGGTGCCCGCCCGCAAGAACGGGTGACGCGCTGACCGTCACACGTCTTCCCTGAACTTCCTGTTCGTCCAGAACGTTTCCGGATGCGATGTCGATCATCGCGACGGTGCCGTGGTCCGTGCAGACGTAGAGCTTTCCGTCGGAAGCAACGGGAGTCGGCACGTCCGCCGCCGGGCCGCCGGTCGACCACGCGACGTGAGACTTTGTGACGTTACCTTCGCCGCCTAAACGAATCGCGGTCAGTGATTCACCGCGCGCGTAGGGCGCAACGACCAGTCCGTCCGAAAAGACGGGTGACGAAATCGAACGCCAGTTTTGCCTGCGGTCGGGATTCAGACCGCCGACGATCCACAGTTGCTTCCCGGTTGCGGCATTGTGGCCCGTGACGTGATCCGCTCCCAGCACGACAATTGTCTGACCGCCGGCGGCGTCGATGACCAGCGGCGTGGTGTAGCTCTGTTCGGATTCGCCGGGCGCGTCGAGATTTCGGTCCTGCTTCCAGTCCGGTTCGCCGGACGCCTTATCGAATGCCGCAAGGTAGGAACCGCTGCTCTGCATGCAGGCCACGACGACATCCTTCTTCGTAAGCACCGGCGACGTGCCGAGATCCCACCACAGCGTGTCAGCGCCGTACATCTGCTGCAGGTTCTTTTGCCAGACGATCTTTCCGTCCGCGCTGAGGCACGCGAGTTCGCCGCTCTTGAAATACACAAACACATTTTCGCCGTCGGTGACCGCGGACGGATTGCTGCCGCTGGCTTTCCGGTTCTTCGCGGGCACTTCCTGACCCAGCGAAACGCTCCATCGCTCCTTTCCGGAACGATCGAGACACAGCACGGAGTTCTTCCCCTGATTTTCGCAGGTCAGAAAAATATCGTTGCCCCAGATGACAGGCGTCGACGCTCCCAGTCCCGGAAGTTTGTATTTCCACAACACGTTTTCCGCCGCCGACCACTTGATCGGATAACCCGCTCCCGGTGCTACACCGTTTGCAGCCGGCCCGCGCCACTGCGGCCAGTTTTCGGCGGCGTCAGACACGGCGGATGTCACAAAGAGTATGGCGACCGAAGTACACACGATCAGAAGACGATTGGCAGGCATCACTCGGAATCCGTGGGAGCTGAACGCAAACAGAAATGTCCGAACACACTGAGACAACGTTGTAAACGCCGCACATGACTTCCGGGTTCCGGTCATTTTGCCGCAATCGCGGTCGGCGGCACCAAACTTCCCCGCGCCGGCCCGGAATTCCCCTGGCGAACACTGTACCATGTCGTCGCCGGTTTTCGCTGATCCCGACTCTTTCGAAGGCTGAAATCCAGATGAACCGTCTGCCCGTCATCCTGTTTCTGTTGGCCGGTTTCGCAACCTCACTGAACGCTCAGCCGACCGATACACGGGCACCGGACGTTGTGCTCGGCCCGTATCCGTACGAAGCGAAGCCGGACCACGATGCCTTCAAGGTGTTCAATCCGCGAAAAGCGCCGGCGCCGGGAGATTTGCTGCTGAAGGAAGGCGATCGGCTGGCGATCTGCGGTGATTCCATTACCGAACAGAAGATGTATTCCCGCCTGATCGAAACGTACCTGACGGTTTGTGTCCCGCAGTTGAAAATCACGGTCCGGCAATATGGCTGGAGCGGCGAAAAGACCGACGGATTCCTTCGACGCATGGAGCGGGACTGCCTGACGTTTGACCCGACCGTGGCGACTCTGGCCTACGGCATGAATGATTCCCGCTACCGGCCGTTCGACGTGACGAACGGCCAGTGGTACGACGATCACTACACGGCCATCGTCCGCCGATTCAAACAGCACCACGTGCGAGTCGTTGTCGGATCTCCGGGATGCGCAGGCCGCATCGCCGAATGGGTCAACAGTCGAGCCGGCACTCTGCAGGAACACAATCTGCACCTGTGCGCTTTGCGAGACATTGCGATGGGCGTTGCGGAACGCGAAGACGCGCGGTTCGCCGACATTTTCTGGCCGATGCTGCAGGCTCAGGTGTTCGCGCCGGAACAGCACCACGCCACGCCGGAGAAGCCCTATCAGGTCGCGGGAAAGGACGGTATCCATCCCGGCTGGGCAGGGCAGGTGATTATGGCCTGGTCGATGCTGCGGGCGATGGGGCTCGACGGCGACATCGGCACCATTACCGTCGACCTTGCCGGCGACACCGCCAAAGCATCGGCTGGCCATCGCGTGGATAGGTTCGCGGATGGAAAGCTGACCCTGACAAGTTCCCGTTATCCGTTTTGTGCCCGCGGAGACCTGCACGACGACAACTCGATCCGATCCGGCATGACGCTTGTGCCCTTCATGGAGGAACTCAACCGGCTTGTGCTGAAGGTCGCCGGCGCGGAACCGTCGGCTTCATACCGAATCACCTGGGGCGAACAGTCGCGGCAGTACAGCGGTGAAGAACTTTCTCGCGGCGTGAATCTTGCCGCGGATTTCGAACAAAACCCCTTCTGCGACGCGTTTGATCGAGTCGATGCAGCCGTCGCGGCAAAGCAGGCGTATGAAACTCAGCAGGTGAAAAAGGTGTTTCACGGTGACGAGGGCAGGGCTGATTTCCAGGCGGCGGTCGAACGGACGGAAGCCGAACGGGGGCCGCTGGCCGAAGCCATTGCCGCCGCCATGCAGCCGGTGACGCACTCGATCGTGATTCAGAAAGCCGGACAGTAAACATCGGCGGACGAAACTCGGGTTCTTTCTTCGCCGGACTTAACGGAGCACGTCATGTTACCAATTCGCAGTTGTCGATTGCCCTGGCTTCAATTGACCGGTCTTGTTTCAGCTGTGTTCCTGTCGCCGGCAATTCCGACTTCGGCCGACGACGCAGTCGGCGTTGATCGCGATTTGGTAAAAGTCGCCGCCGTGCAGATCATCGGCTACGACAAGGGCGACCTTCCGCGCGAAGGATTCGATCCGGCGGCTCAGATGATTTCGTATATCGACAAGGCCGGAGGCGACGGTGCTCAGTTGGTGGTCTTTCCCGAATACGTGCTCGGTCACATCCGTGTTCCAGGACCGGAAACCGAACGCATTGCCGCCCGCGCGAAGGCGAACTCAATCTATGTCATCGTCGGCTGCTGGGAAGAGTTTCCGGACGGCACGTTCGCCAACACGGCGCTGATTTTCGGCCGCACCGGAGAAATCGTCGGCAAGTACCGCAAGACTCACGCGGCCGTCGATCATTTCGAAGGCAGCCCGCCATGGACAAAGCCGCTTTCGGACAAATCACGAGACTGGATGCTGCAGAACGATCCGGAATGGGTGATGGAAGCCGGTCAGGATCTGCCTGTGTTCGAATTGGATTTCGGAAAAGTGGGCATCATGACGTGCTACGACGGTTGGTTTCCGGAACCTCCGCGAGTGATGTCACTGAAGGGTGCCGAACTGATCGTGTGGATCAACGGCCGGGGCGGTTCGGTCGAAGACTTCATCGTCAAATCGACCATGTTTCAAAGCCACGTCGCGATGATCACCACCAATCAGGCCTACGGCGGCGGCACGATGATCGCGGATACTCAGCAATGGCCGGCTCGCATCATCGCGCGGTGTCCGGATCAGCAGGAAGCCTGGATTTCCGGAACCATCAATCTGAAACAGGTTCGTCAGGTTCGAGCCAGCAGCCGAAACTTCGCGCAGCGCCGACCGGATCTTTACGGGCGGCTTGCAACGCCCGAGGCTGCCGTCGCGACTGACAGTAATCCGAAGTGATCGTTGCCGGAGCGGAACGTTGCTTCGAATCAATCCGCTGCATTACAGCACGCCGAATTTTTCGTATGCGTCGACGGCTTTCATGCCGCCGCGGATCGCATCGCGGACGGCGTTTTCGGCGTGAGCTTTTTCCCACGACAGACGCAGCACTTCCGATTCGGCTCGCTGCGGAATTACGACGACACCATCGTCGTCGGCGACGACCAGATCGCCGGGATGGAAGACAACGCCGTCGATTTCCACCGGAACGTCGCGGTCGATGACTCGCTGCCGATCCTTGCTGTCGTACAGGCAGGTGCCGCGGGCGACCACCGGGAAATTCATCTGCCGGATCTTTGCGACATCGCGCACGGCACCATCCACGATGGCTCCCACGCAGCCGCCGTTCGTGACGGCTGTCGTCAGCAGTTCGCCCCAGATTCCCGAACGCATGGAACCGCCGGCCGCGGCAATGAAGACGTCATCCGGCTGACAACTGTCGACGGCTTTCAGTTCCAGATCGTAAGGTCGCGGGTCGCTGTGAAACATGTCGGCCCACAAAGTCGTGCGGCAGCGGCCGACAATCATGCCGCCGGTCGTAACGGCCTTCAGCGGCACGCGCGGAGACTGGTTCCGGAATCCGGCCACATCCAGAGCATCGCAGATCACGGCCGAATACAGATGGTCGCGGACATGTTGCAGAGTGATTTCTTCCGGCGGTCGTGTCATCGTCGTCTTTCGCTATTCTTCGAACCCGGTCAGGCGGTCGAAAGGTAGCGAACCTCACACAGGAATTGCATCGAAATGCGAGTCGGAATCATTGCGCTGCTGCATGAATCGAACACGTTTTCCTGTCAGCCCACAACGCTGGAATCGTTCCGCCAGAACCTGCTGCTGACCGGCGAACTGATTCGTGCCGCTCTGGCGGACGCTCACCACGAAGTCGGAGGCTTCTTTGCCGGACTGGCAGCCGCTGGCGCCGACGCCGTGCCACTGATTGCCGCGCGAGCCCTGCCGTCCGGGACGATTCGTACGGATGATTTTTCGCAGCTTGTTGAACAGTTGCTGCACGCGGTTCAGCAGGCCGGTCCGCTGGACGGGGATCCTGGTCGCTCCGCACGGCGCGACGGTGAGTGAACGACACCCCGATGCCGACGGCTACTGGCTGAACGAACTGCGCAAAGCGGTCGGTTCGGAGTTGCCGATTATCGGGACGCTGGATGCTCACGCGAATCTGTCGCCGCTGATGGTTGAGAGTTGCAACGCGCTGATCGCCTACCGCACGAATCCTCACCTGGATCAGCGCGAACGCGGCGAGGAAGCGGCTCGGCTGTTGGTACGCACGATTCGCGGCGAAGTGTCGCCGACCATGTCCGCTCGGTTCCCGCCAATGGCGATCCAGCATCGAACGGCAATGTACCGACGAACCGCATCTGCGTCCGCTGTATCAGGCTGCGGATGCTCAGTTGCGAGCCGACGGAGTTCTTTACCAACAGCATCCTGCTGGGTTTTCCATACGCGGATGTCGCGGAAATGGGGTCGTCGGTTGTTGTCGTCACTGACGGAGACACGCCGCTGGCCGATCGCATGGCCGACGATCTGGCAGCGACAATGTGGAACACGCGTGACCAGTTCCGCGGCGAATTCACTGTCGCGCAAAGGCTCTGCAGCAGTGTGAAGGAAGCTCGGGCCGCATTTGCCTGCTGGACATGGGAGATAACGTCGGCGGGGTTCGGCAGCGGACGGAACTGAAACTTCTCGCCGCGATTCACGCCGCGCGCGTCGGCTCCCGCGTCTGCATGCCTTCGATCCCGGAAACAGTCGCCGCTTGTGAACAGTCGGGTGCAGGAACTCGCGTGACGCTCAGTGTCGGAGGCAAGTCGGATGATCTGCACGGACCGCCGATCCGGGTCGAAGTCACTGTCCGATCGCTGCACGACGGAAAGTTCCGCGAACCCTGCGCCGCGCGTCATGGCGGAATCACGGACTTCGACCAGGGACTCACAGCCGTCTGCGACACGGACAACGGCCTGACGCTGATGCTGACATCGCCGCATGGTGCCGTTCAGCCTGCAGCAGTTGATCAGTTGCGATGTCGACCCCAGGCAGTTTCGAATTCCTGGTAGCGAAGGGAGTCAACGCGCCTCATCGCCGCGTATCGAGAAGTCTGCGACACATTCATCCGAGTCAACACGATGGGATCCACCTGCGCGGACATGTCGCGGCTGAGCTATCAACACCGGCGACGCCCGCTGTTTCCAATCGAACCCGAAACCGAGTTCATTCCACTTTCCGGTCGGCGTTGAGGCCCAGGGCGGCGAGGCCGGCGAGGATGTGAAGCCGCAGGCGAACAGCAGGAAGGCTTCGTGCCAGTCGCCGTTGGTGTCCCACTGTTCCAGCACAATCGGGACCAACAGCGGCGTCGTGGCGGCTCCCAAATTGCCCCACATGTTGCCCCAGCCAAAGACAGCGGCCGTGTTTCTGCCGCCGACGTCCTGCATGTAGGCCCAGATCGCCGGAACGCTCAGGTCTGTGGCGAATGCAACCAGAGAAGCCGCGGCGATGAATGCCCAGGCGGATTCCAGGTACAGGCACGACAAATACGCGGAGACCGCCAGCACGTAGCTGGCGACGACCGGCAGAGATCGTCCCCACCGGCGACCGAGAACTCTGACGGCGCGGTCGGTGATCGGACCGCCGGACAGCATTCCCACGATGCCCGCGCACAGCACGGTTGTCGACATCAGGCCGCCGACTTTCGCGTCGACGTGCTTGACGTCCTGCAGATACTTCGGCAGCCACGTCACCAGAAACACCCAGCCGATGTTGATGCCGTATTGCACCATGCACATCAGCCACATCGTGGGACTTCTGACCAGCGGCAGCAGCGGCGGAAACGGTGGACGTCCGGTGTCGGTCGCGTCCGTGTCGAATTGTGTGATCAGGTTCTGCTCTACTTCATTGCAGTCCGGATGTTCCGCCGGTCGGTCACGAACGACGAATCGAAATGCCGCCGCGACGACAAATCCGGCCAGTCCATAAATCACCAGCACCATGCGCCATCCGACCACATCAGCCAGCAGGAAGGCTGTCAGGATCGGAGCTATAGCGCCGCCGACTCGCCCGCCGAACGAAACGATGCCGCTGGCCGTTCCACGATTCGGCAGTGAGATCCAGCGTTTCACCAGACTGCTGGCGGTTGGATAGCAGCCGGCCTGAGCGAGTCCGAACAGCATCCGGGCCGCGATCAGGACAACAAACCCGTTGGCCAGTCCGGTCAGCATCGTGCAGACCGACCAGATCGCGATGTAAGCAGGCAGCATCAGCCGCGCGCCGAAGCGGTCGGATAGCCAGCCGGCGGGTACCTGAGCGAGTGCGTAGGTGAAGAAGAAGGCAGACAGCACGGCCCCGGTTTGCTTTTCGGTCAGCGTCAGCGCCGAAGTAAATTCCTGCAGCTTGGCGATTTCGGCGATGCACACTCGATCCAGGTACAGCATCACCGCCGCGAGTGTGGTGACACCTACAACCTGAAAACGCACGTTCGTGGTTGTGACGGAAGTCAGTGTGTCGGATGCAACGTGTGGGTTGTCGTGACCAGCTGAATCTGCGCTGGCGGGGTTGCGATCACTCATGTTGGTCCGGCCAGGTAACCATGACTTCCACTACCACTCGCGTGCGATACCGTAGTCGTCAAAGACCCTGTCGACACTGATGATTGGCAGGTTTTCAACGCTGGCCTGAGCAACCATCAGCCGGTCAAACGGGTCACGATGATGAAAAGGCAAACTGCAAACGACTTTGAGATGGTCAACACTGACCGCGAGAATCTCCATGCTGTTTCTTGTCAGTTGGTCGGGAAACAGTTGCTCGAACGGCAGACCGAGAGTCAGCCTTCCTATGCTGAACTTGATGGCCATTTCCCACAGCGTGGCGATGCTCACAACAAGGTCGTTTCTCACATCATCGATCAACTGCCGGGCATGATCGCTTAGCTGCGGGCTTCCGCCGATAAACCAGATCAGACTGTGAGTATCCAGCATGTATTTCATTCGACGTACTCGCTGAAATCCGCCAGTGGCTCATCAAAGTCAGGTCCCATTGAAATCAGACCTCTGGCGCTGCCGAACTGCCGCGAACGCTTCGTCGTGGCGCACGGGACAAGTTGCACTGACAACTCAGCGTCTTTCGTGATGAAGACATCCTCACCCGCGACAGCCGCTTCAATCAGGTCTGGGAGATGCGTCTTCGCTTCGTCGAGAGTGACTTTCTGCATCATGGGGTATCCCGCTGACAGGTCGTTTCACTGAAGTGTTGACGCCCGTTGGCTGCACAATACTGCGATCACACCCGTGAATCCATTGCAACCGTGTTCCGGAAACGTCCGCTACGTTGAAACGCCTGCGGTCCCGTACACACTGTGACATCGCCAACACAGGGTAACTGGCTGTCGATTATTGCCGTTACGGTGAAGTCAGCCTGATCTGCCACCACGGGCTCATCGAGCAGACCTCAGCCGCGCGATGGCACTCCGCTGCGGCGATATCGGTTTTGTCCCGAAACGAACAACTCCGGCAGCAGAGTTGTTCCCAGGCCCGGATCAGTCGGAAGCAGCAGCCGGCCGTCTTCGACTACCGGTTGGCGATCGATCAGGTGGTCGTAAAACGTGCGAATGTGAGCCCGCACGGTTTCCTGGAACACGACGTTCGCCGATGCAGCGGCGCAGTGCAGACCGGCGAACAGAGTCAGCGGGCCGGTGCAGTCGTGCATGGTGGCGGGTACGTTGAAGGCCTGAGCCAGCTCGATGATTCGTCGTGTTTCGCTGATGCCGCTGGCCCATGTTGGGTCGATCATGACATAGTCGGCGGCTTTGGCATTCAGCAGCGACACGTATGATCCTCGCCCTGCGCAGCATTTCCGTCGCGGCAATCGGCAGGTTCTGACTGACGGCGAAGTCCGCCAGCGTTTCGACATTGTCGACTCGCAGGACGTCCTCCAGCCACAGTGGGTTGATCTCCCGCACGGCAGCGGCGATACGCAGTGCCGACGGCAGTTGGAAGAACGGCTGACCTTCGATCATGATTTCCCGATGCGATTACCGACACGGTCCTGGGATTTCCGAAGCGGCTTCATTCCGGCTTTCGACGTCCGCCGTAAATGTACAACCCGCCGTTGCGATGCACGAAGCGGTCGAACGGCCAGACTTTCATCCCGGCGATTCCCTCCGCGACAAGTTCTTCCGCCAGATCGCCGGCGGCATGGAAGGAAGACCAGTTGTCCTGGAGCGGGCCGGGTTGACCTTCGTCGCCGTAGCCCGGCCAGCCGGGATGTCTCGCCGCGTTTGCGGCAGAACCTTTCACCGCGCCGTAGCCAGGTCCGCCACAGGTGTTGTAGACGCGAACTCGCGGCTGGACGGCACCGCCGAGCAGCTTCCAGACCGGCTGACCGCAGACCTGCCCCAGCAGATCCCACAGCGCGACGTCGACGGCTGACAGAGCCCGCATTTCCGCTCCCGGCGCGCCGAACGCGGAGCAGCGTTCGTACAGGAATCGCCAGTGAGCCTCGATGTCAGTGGCTTCCGCACCCAGCAGCCGCTCGGCCATCCAGTCGTGAACGAGCGATTCGATCGCATGAGGCGTGTAGTACGTTTCGCCGCAGCCAACCAGTCCATCGTCTGTGTGAATGCGGACGAGAATCAGGTTGGGCATGATGGCCGCGGGAATCGCGGTTTCGATGGCAGTGATTGTGGGCATGTGCTTCGGGCCGTGTGTCGAGGGTCGAACGATGCAGTCAGATTCCGTTCGTGGTTTGGACGTTCGCCGCCGTGCCATGCAGCAGCCCGCGAATGTAACCGAAAGCGAACAATCGTCCGAGCATCGTGTAGCCGGGTTCACCGGAATCTTCACCTTCCAGCTGAGGCACATGGTCCGGCCGGATCGGTCCGTCGAAGCCGATTTCGCGCAGAGCACGAACCGCCGCGGCCATGTCCGTCGGGCCGTTGTCATGAAAGGTTTCGACGAACGATTCCGCGTTGCCTCGCACGTCGCGAAAATGAACGCACTGAATGTGGCGTCCGAGCCGTCGAATGGCTGCCGGAATGTCGACGCCCATCGTGGCGAACGCTCCCTGGCAGAAGCAGATCGCGTTGCGAGAACTCGGCACCAGCGAAACCAGCCGCTCAAAGTTTTCGACGGAATTCATGATGCGCGCCATGCCGCAGAATTCCGGCAGCGGAGGATCATCCGGATGCATGACCAGCGTGACTCCGGCCGCTTCCGCGACGGGAACCAATTCGCGCAGGAAGTGCTCCAGATGTTCCCAGAGCTGTCCGGTGGAAATCGGCGTCGCTGCAAATTGACCGCTGCGGGAATTCAAAGACATCGCTCGTTCGGCGTCTCTGAGATCAAACCCTGTAACCCTGG
>JAWKUA010000051.1 GCA_041398785.1 Planctomycetaceae bacterium
GACGCTGCGCTGGGAAAGGTGCATGCGCGGACATTGCTTCGCGTTCGCTGGCGAAGAACAACTCAAGACGCAGGCAGTTCATGCTGACGTTTTTTGCCTGTGCATCTCACCAGCGGTCGACGCGGTGACGGCTCGCCGGGGCTGAAAAGCATTTGGGTCAGCACTCGCATTTCCCCGGTGAGTCATTTCTTTTTTCGGTCGCAGTGCAAACCGGTTCAATTCCCGTTATCGTTTTCCCGCGCGATTGGCAGGGAGCTGAAATGAGTGCCGGGACGCTGGAGTTGACTTCTGCATACTGACGTACGAGCGGGGAATTTTCATGGCAGACAAACCAAAACAACAAAGCAAACCACCGGGTGTTTCACCGGTCCGAAAGATCGTGTCCGGCGTCCTGCTGGTCGCGCTGGTCGCCGTTGCCGCCATTGAACTGCGAGCGAGTCTCGGTCAGCGGCAGACGGCCGAAGCTCTGGAAAAACTCAGCAACGACTCCACCGGCGAACGATTGCCGCTGGAAGAAGCCAAAAAGCTGATTTCGATGTCACCGAAGGAAGAACTGGTCAGCGAAAACGACAACTACACGGAGTACTGCTATTCGTGGTTCAGTCTGTTTCGTCCAGGAAAGCTGCAGGTCTATGTCATCGCCGACAAGACGGACCCGCCGAAATTCATTTCTTCCGCGACGGAACCGGATAAGCAAATGATGTCAGCTCCCGCCGGCGGGGCGGATTCCTCCGGTCCGCCGATGGGACCGATGGGAAGCGGCGGACCCGGCGGCGGCATGACCGGACCGGGACCGGGTGGCTTTGGCGGTCCGGGGCGTGGCGGTGCGGGCGGGCGACCCCCGGTCGACGACACTGCGACCGACGAAAACGCGACGCCTGAACCCAACGCCGATGAACCCGACGCGGCACAAGCGGACGATGCTGAATAAAACGTCGACCGACACCCTTCCAAAAGATGCCGTTCGCGCAGGTATCGGCGTCGAGATTCACCACCGAAATCCTTCGCCTGCTGCGAGAACGCTGTCCGCACTGTTCCGTTTTCCATTGCAGGAACACAACGATGAGACCCCGACATCTGGCCGTACTTTTCTGCATTCTTGGCGGGTCTGTCGCCGGCGCGATCGCGAACGCCGCGGACATTGTCACGTTCCACGGTTACGACAAGGCCGTCGAACTGAAGAACGATGCCGGTGTGACTGTGATTCTGTGCCCGCAGGTCGGGGGGCGAGTACTGGAGTACTCACTGAACGGCAAGAACGTCCTGTACGTTTCGGACGACGAAAAGAACTGGAAACCCGGCAACAGGCCTCCGTCGTCCGCCGGTCGATTTGACATCGGTCCGGAACTGATCATCCCGCCGCGAGAAGTCCTGTGGAGCGGTGAATGGACCGCTGAAATCACCGGCCCGCGATCGGCTCGCATGACCAGCCAGGACGACCCCAACACGGGAGTTCGGCTGATTCGCAGCTTCACGCTGGCCGCCGATTCTTCAAAGCTGACGTGTACTCAGACGATCATGAACGTGTCAGACGAACCGAAGGAATGGTGTCACTGGAGCCGCACGTTTGCCGTCGGAAAAGGACTGTGCTTCATTCCGCTGACTGCGAACAGCCGCTTTCCCAATGGTTACGTGCTGTACGAAGAAGGCGGGCTGATCAACATGCGTCCGGAAGATCCGGCCATCGTTCGGCGGAGCGACTACCTGCAGATCGGGCCGACTCCGCGGAAACCCAAGCTGGGGTTCGACAGCTATGCCGGAACAATCGCATACATCGCGCCGAATGATCTGCTGTTCGTCAAACGGTTCCGCACGTTTCCCGATCGCGTCTACAACGAAGCTGCCGGTTTGACGATTTCGGTTTGGTATCCTGACAACGCGATGGTCGAACTGGAACCGATCGGTCCCCGCGAACGCCTGCAGCCCGGCCAGTCGGCGGACTTCACGGAAGATTGGTATTTGTCGCCGATGAAATTCCCGGCCGACGGCGCCACTATCAGCGTCGAACAACTGACTGCCGCAACAAACGCAATGAACTAATGCCTGCGGCAGATGAGAAGATACCCTCCCGTTTCAACGGGAGGGTCGAAGCTTGATCGCCGTGCAGGCGATCAAACGAGGGGAGGGCGTCCGCGCCACGGGAGTTGCCCGTGCATGGCCCTCCCCGCGATCGAACGCCTGAACGGCATTCGATCGGCGACCCTCCCGTTGAAACGGGAGGGTGAAGCTATTGTCGCTCTGCATTGGTCAATTCTCATCTGTCGATCGTCTTACGGTCGCGAGGCTGAATGACTCGTTTTTCCCCGCTCGCGGCATGGTATCGGAGTGGGGAAGGCGATGTTCGGAAGGCGGTTCCCGGGCAGATCCGCGCGGGAGGTTCCGCGGGCAGCGGTTTACAGATCCACGTCGTCGGCGAAGCTGGCTTCTTCCATGATGATCCGGTATCGCTCCGACGCGTCCTTGCCCAGAAGCTGATTGAAGGTGCTGTCGGCGTCCAACTGACTTTCGATGTCGACTCGCAGCAGGACTCGCGCTTTCGGGTTCAGCGTGGTGTCTCGCAGTTGAGCGGCGTTCATTTCGCCCAGACCCTTGAATCGCAGCACGGTGGCCTGCCGGTTGGCGGGCAGCGACGCCAGGATTTCTTCCTTCTCGGCATCGGTCTGAGCGTAGTGGGTGGTCTTGCCGACTTCGATGCGAAACAGCGGCGGCTGAGCGATAAACAGTTTGCCCTGGCGAATCAGTTCCGGCATATGTCGAAAAAAGAACGTCAGCAGCAGCGTCGAAATGTGGTAACCGTCGCTGTCGGCATCCATCAGCAGAATCACGCGAGCGTATCTCAGCCGGTGGATGTCAAAGTTCGGTCCGACGCCGGTTCCCAGTGTTTCGACAATGTCGCTGATTTCCTGATTCTTCAGAATCTTGGACAGAGCCAGGGACTCCGTGTTCAGAATCTTGCCTCGCAGCGGCAGCACGGCCTGAGTCGACGCGTTGCGACCCATCACAGCGGTGCCTCCGGCGGAGTCACCTTCGACGATGAACAGTTCCGAATCGTCGGCGTTCTTTGCCTGGCAGTCGACCAGTTTGCCGGGAAGATTGGTGCGGCGTGAGGCGGCGGATTTGCGTTTCACTTCGCTGATGGCGTCACGGCTTGCCAGGCGGGCTCGCGCGGCCAGCACGATGCGGCCGAGGATCGCATCGGCCAGCGTCGGATTGCTGTTCAGCCAGTTTTCCAGCGCCGGCCGTATCAGTCCGTCGACGTGTGAGGCCATTTCGGGATTATTCAGCCGTTCCTTGGTCTGCCCCTGAAACATCGGGTCGCCGTGAAACACGGACAGGATGGCGACGATGCCTTCGCGAATATCTTCGGCCGAAATCGTGACTCCGCGGGGCTTGTAGTTGTGGACTTCAATGTAGTTGCGGACGGCTTTGACAAGTCCCGCCTTCAGTCCGTTTTCGTGAGTTCCGCCGCCGTGTGTGCGGATGCCGTTGACGTAGCTGCGAATATGTTCGTCGGTGGATTCCGTCCATTTCAGCACCAGTTCCACGCGAGCCGTTTTGTCGTCTCGATCCGTGGAAAACAACTGTTCGTGAACGGACTTCTTGCCGCTTTCGTGAATGATCTTTTCGATGTAGGCGACGATTCCGTCGGGATGCGCAAGTTCGTGAGTTTCGTTGCGGAATTCGTCCCGGAAGACGATCGTCAGGCCGCCGTGAATGTACGAGATATCTTCCAGATGCTGACGAATGGTGTCGGAATTGAAGTGAATGCGGCGGAAGATATCGTCATCGGGCCGAAAGAAGATCTGCGTTCCGCGGCCTCGAAACGGCCGCATTTTCTTGACGGGAGCCACCGGTTTGCCGTACCGGTATTCCTGCACCCATTCTCCGCCGTCGCGATGAACTGTGGCCACCATGTGCGACGACAGAGCGTTGACAACCGACGAGCCGACTCCGTGCAGACCTCCGCTGCGAGCGTAGTTCTTGTTGCTGAATTTTCCGCCGGCATGCAGCGTTGTCAGGATGACTTCCAGAGTCGACTTCTTCATCTTTTTGTGCTTGTCGACGGGAATGCCGCGTCCGTTGTCGTGGACCGTGCAACTGCAGCCGTCCTTGTGCAGAGTCACCGTGATTTTGTCACATTCGCCGGCCAGGAATTCGTCGACGGAATTGTCGACGACTTCCCACAGCAGATGATGCAGTCCGCGGGCATCGACGCCGCCGATGTACATGGACGGGCGTTTGCGAACCGGTTCCAGTCCTTCCAGAACTTCGATGTCGTCGCCGGTATAGGCGGATTTTGTGGCGGTTGTGCTCATGGACATCCTTATGCAGACAGCGGACATTCGCCTCCCGGCAAATGAAGCGGCGGCGGTTTTCGGACCGCGACCGCCGCAGGAGTATCGCGGAAAACGGAAGCGTCGCAACTGAAGAGATTCGCCGACAATTCAAAGAACAGCGCATTAAGGCGAGCGACAGATGAGCTGTTACCTGCCCGCGAGCCGCACGGCGCCAGCCGCGGTTGTGTTCGCAGAGAACCGCGGCCGGCGGCTGGCGGGTAGATTCTCATCCGCCGCACATCTAAACAGGGGAACCGCCGCATGCCGGTTCGCCAGGTGTTGTGGAACGGAGCGGCGGCGACTAAAACGTCCGTCTGGCAGATCCTGCCAATCGGGAACCAGGGCCGCTGACGATTTTCGCGGACGCTTGTTGCGACGCAGCCGTTATCGGTGAGTATTCTATGGCCTATCTGAAACAGGCATTCGGAGACCAGCCGGATCCGATCACGCACCCGCTGACGGGTGATGCCCTGACGATCGGCCGCCACGAATCATGCGACGTGGTGATCCAATCGCCGTCCGTCAGCCGCCATCACGCGAGAATCACGGCGGAAGGCAGCCGCTACTTTGTCGAAGACCTTGGCAGCCGCAACGGCACGATTCTGAATGGCCGGGCGATCTCGCGAAAAACGCCGCTAAGCAATGGTGACCGGCTGGAAGTTTCGACACTGCCGTTTGTGTTCTTCGCGCAGGATTCCCTGGACGGAGATTCCGGCAACTGGGGATACCGTCCGACCGTCATCAGCGTGTCCGACTCAGCGGTCCCGTCGCAGAATTCCGCCGCCCGGCACACCGTCGAACGCGGCGATGAGATTTCCTACGAACAGCTCGGGCGGGACCAGCTTCGTGACAGCCAGATTCTGTCGCGCGTCTCGATGATCGGCATCGACGAATCCGGTTCCGGTCCGGTCGCTCAGGACGCCGGACACAAACTGGCTCAGGCACTGAAGCTGACGCATGGCCTGAGGCGGGCGATTCGAACTGACGAAATCCTGGGCACGGTGCTGGAATCGCTGTTCGAATTCTTTTCGGCGGCGGAATGTGTCGCCGTGATTACCCGCAACCGAACGCGAACGGGACTGGTTGTTGCGGCCGCGGCGGCTCGCGAGAAAAACCGCGACGCGCAGATCTGCCTGCCGGTGCTGCATCACAGCATGGAATGCTTCGAAGCGATCCTGTTTGTGGATTACTGGCAGAAGCCATCGGAGTCCGGACACAAAGCGGACGTATCGGTCGCCAGGTACATCCTGTCCGCGCCGCTCGTGGGAAGATCGTCGGAAGCATTCGGAGCCATCCAGGTCGACACCGGGCAGACGGACCGGTCGTTCAGCCAGTCAGAACTGGAACAACTGGCGATTCTGATTCACATCATTTCGGCAGCTCTGGAAAACGCCGCGGAGGTGGATCTCGAAGTCGCGCGGGCGCTGGTCGATCGCGGACTGGAAGACGCGTCCCGGCTGCGAGCCAGCCTGGGTCCTCTGTCGCCGCCGGGAGTACCGGGCTTCCGCTGGGGACATCAGATCATCGCCGCTCCCGACATCGCAGCCGACCTGATCGACTACGCCACGTTATCGGACGGAAGAATAGCCTGCCTGCTGATCGATGTGCCCGGGCGCGGATCAGAAGCCGCGGGACTGCTGGTCTGCCTGACGCGGCTGCTGATCGGTGCCATCGTCGAAACCGAATCCGCGGCCGCCGCGTTAAGAACGGCCGAAAGGGAACTGCAGAAGCGAATCGGCCACGTTCCGATGATCACGTCGGTGGGTGTTCTGATTCTTGATCCGAAATCCGCCACGGTGTCGGTGACAGTCGCCGGCCACTGCATTCCCGTCAGAATCCGCGACGGAATCACGCAGACCGTGACGGACGATGCTGTCGTCGGCCCGCCGATCGGAACAGGTCGCCCGGCCAGCGGCGAAGGCTGTATTCTGCTGGAAAAAGGAGATTCGCTGGTGCTGTTCAGCGACGGTGTTTCCAAGCTGATCGACCCGACCGGCCGGATGATGAGCGGCCAGACGCTGGTTGAACTCGTTGATCTGGCGGGCCGCGATACAGGATGTACGCTGGACATCGGACTGCGAGTCGGTCTGGAAAAATTCCGTAACGGCTGCCCGGTTCCCGACGACGTGGCGTTTGTCTGTGTGCAGCGGCTGCGTTCCAAAACAAAGGATTCCGATGAAGGTTCGCAGAGCAGGTCGTCGACCGTGACAAAGCCCTGGAAAGGGTCCGAGACGTGGGACATGCAATGAGCGATGCTGCTCCCACTGTGGACGACGTTTTGGGCCGACAGGGCAGCATCGCACGTCGTCTGTCCGGCTACGAAGCACGCCCGCAGCAACTGGAAATGGCCGAACGCATCGCCGCCGCGATCCGTGACGGACGGCATCTGGTCGCGGAAGCCGGGACGGGGGTCGGCAAGAGTTTCGCTTATCTTGTCCCCGCCATTCTGGCCGCTGAAGAACGCCGCAGGACGGACGCTGAAAAAGACGCGCAAGAAAACGAGAAGGATCAGAAGAAGAACGATCGGAAGACTCCAAAAATCATCGTGTCGACTCACACGATCAGTCTGCAGGAACAACTGATCGGGCGCGACATCCCGTTTCTGCAGTCGGTGCTTCCGGTCGAATTTTCCGCCGTGCTGGTCAAGGGCCGCAGCAACTACATCAGCCTGCGTCGCACTGCAAAGGCCGTCGCCCGCTCCGGACAGAAGGCTCTGTTCGAAATGGACGGGCAGCGGCAGTTGGCTCAGATTTCATCCTGGTCAAAAACAACCACCGACGGCAGCCGTTCCGATCTGAGTTTTCGACCGCAGCCGGCCGTGTGGGACGAAGTGCTCAGCGATCAGGGCGACTGCCTTCGCCGAAAGTGCCCTCACCACGACGAATGCTTCTACTACAAGGCTCGCCGCCGCGTCCGCAACGCTCACGTGCTGGTCGTCAATCACGCGCTGTTCTTTTCGGATCTGGCGCTGCGGCGCGAAGGAGCCAGCGTGCTTCCGGACTACGACACCGTCATTTTCGACGAAGCCCACACCATCGAATCCGTGGCCGCCGACCATCTGGGCCTGTCGATTTCCGAAGGGCAGATCGAATACCTGATGAACAAGCTGTACAACGATCGGGCGAATCGCGGTCTGCTGGTGCTGCACAAAATGGTCGAAGCCCAAAAGCTGACCCAGGGAGTTCGCCACGCGAGTCGCGACCTGTTCTTCGCCATTGACGACTGGGCGACGCGATTCGGAAAGCGAAACGGCCGGCTGGACAAACCCGTCGACGTCGTCAACAACGTCACTCCGAAACTGACCGAACTCGGAAAACAGATCGAAAACTACGCGGATCGCATCAGCAACGAAAGTGACAAAGTCGAACTGACGTCCGCCGCGGGTCGCTGCTATTTGCTGGCCGACAGTCTTGCCGCGTGGTGCGTGCAGAAGGAACGCGGTGCCGTGTTCTGGCTGGAACGCGGCGGAGTTCGGCAACAGCGACTGACTCTGATGAGTGCCCCCATCGAAGTCGGGCCGATTCTGAAGGAACACCTCTTCAACGCCGTTCCCAGCGTCATTCTGACCAGCGCGACGCTGGCCGTCGGAACAAAGGACTTCAGCTTCTTCCGATCGCGCGTCGGACTGACGGATGGCGGCGACTGCCGGCTGGGAAGCCCGTTTGATTATCGGCGGCAGGTGCGTCTGATCCTGTCGACGAACATGCCCGATCCCGGCGCGGACGCTCGCGGCTTCGAAGCCGAAGTCGTCAAAAGAATTCAGCGACACGTGCTGGAAACCAACGGCCGCGCGTTTGTTCTGTTTACCAGCTATTCGATGATGGAATTCGCCGTGCAGCGACTGCTCGGCTGGCTGGCGGAACACGACCTGACGCTGTACAGCCAGGGCCGCGGAATGCCGCGTTCCGCGATGCTGGAACGATTTCGCAATGATCCGCGAGCGGTCCTGTTCGGTACCGACAGCTTCTGGCAGGGTGTCGACGTTCCGGGAGATTCGCTGCAGAACGTCATCATTCCCAAGCTGCCGTTCAGCGTGCCCGATCATCCGCTTCTGGAAGCTCGCGTCGATGCGATTAAGGCTCGCCGAGGCAACCCGTTTCGCGAATATCAGGTTCCCGAAGCCGTCATCAAACTGAAGCAGGGCTTCGGCCGTCTGATCCGCCGAGCGACGGATTCCGGACGAGTCGTGATTCTTGACCCGCGAGTCCTGACGAAACAATACGGCCGGCTGTTTCTGGAAAGCCTTCCGGATTGCCGAACGGAAATCGACAACGGTCAGACAATTGAACCCGTCGACCGCGATTGACCGGCCATCGTACGAAGAGTTGGCCACAGATTTCTCAGATTCCCACCGATTGCACACCGTTGTTCCGGCGGCCGCGTTCCGTCATTCCCGCGCAAGCCCGCGCGCCCCGTCATTCCCGCGCAGGCGGGAACCCAGCATCCGCGCAAGCCCGCGCGCCCCGTCATTCCCGCTCACGACGGGCTCGCAAGGCAGCGCATCTGAAAGCAGGAGCCCTGGAACGCGTTGTTGCTTTTGATATCATCGCGACGGGCCTGCATCGCCATCCGGTTTCGGTTCATGAGCGCATTCAGAATGCATGCATGTTCGCTGCGGTCCGCTGCTGTGACGTTCACCGCAGGGCGCTGCTGGTGACTCGCCGCCGTTTGGTGTCATTCTTCAGCCTGCTGTGTTTCACAACGTCAAAGGAAAGTTCCGATGCGTTCCGTCGTCACCTGCACCAGCATTCTGTTTAGCCTTTCCGTTTCAGCCTTCGCGAGCGACGTCAGCGACAACTGGCCGCAATGGCGCGGGCCGAACTTCAATGGCTCGTCCGACACGGGCAATCCGCCCGTCGAATGGAGCGAAACGAAGAACGTTCGCTGGAAGATTGAAGTTCCGGGCAAGGGCAGCGCCACGCCGATCATCTGGGAAAATCGCATCTATGTTTTGACTGCGATTCCGACAGATCGAAAGGCCGAAGGAGCCGCGGCAGCCGCAGCGGAACCGCCGGCCGATCAGCAGCAGGGCCGTGGGGGCCGAGGCGGGCGCGGAGGTTTCGGCGCCGCGCCGCCTCCGACGAATTTCCACCAGTATGCTGTCATCTGCTACGACCGGACGACGGGTGGCGAAGTCTGGCGGACGGTTGCCGTCGAAGCGGTGCCGCATGAAGGCGGCCACGGGACGAACACGTTCGCGTCCGGGTCTCCGGTCACCGACGGAAAGCACCTGTTCGTGTCATTCGGTTCGCGCGGGGTGTTCTGTTTCGACATGAACGGCAAGGAAGTCTGGCACCGCGATCTCGGACAGATGCAGACTCGCAACAGCTTCGGCGAAGGCAGTTCTCCGGCGCTGCACGGCGACACACTGGTCATTCCGTGGGATCATGAAGGCCAGTCTTCACTGATTGCGCTCGACGCGACCAACGGCGAAATTCGCTGGCAGGTGGAACGAGATGAACGAACAACGTGGGCGACTCCGTTCATCGTGGAACACAACGGCAGAACTCAGGTCGTGACAAACGGGCATCGTGTCCGCAGCTACGATCTGGAAACCGGCGACCTGGTCTGGGAATGCGGCGGTCAGGTGGAGAACCCGATTCCGTCGCCCGTGCTGCAGGACAACATGATCGTGTGCATGACCGGGTATCGCGGCAACGCGATCTACGCGATTCCGCTGGACGCCACTGATGACGTGACCGACACGGACGTTGTCGCCTGGAAACGCGACGACGCGGCGCCGTACGTTGCGTCACCGGTGTTGTACAAGGGGCAGCTCTACTTCACAAAATCCCGTGAAGGAATCATGTCGTCGGTCGATGCCGCCACTGGCGAAGTTCTGATTGGTCAGCAGCGGCTGCCGGAAATCAGTTCCGTCTACGCGTCGCCGGTCGCGGCGGCTGATCGGGTCTATTTTCCCGGACGAGAAGGCGCGACGGCA
>JAWKUA010000052.1 GCA_041398785.1 Planctomycetaceae bacterium
AGATTGCCTCACGACTCTCTTTCAAACACGGATGGAAGAAACCAACAACCAGGCCGGCGCTTCCGCCAACACCCGGTCGGGAAGTTGTATCACACGAATAGCGTTGTCATGGCGAGTGACATACAGCGCAGCGGAAATCGGCGTCAATGCCCGGTTGCCAGGCCGCCTCACGGGACACGCGTTGTCACGGCCGCTGACACACAGCACAGACCGAACCCGCACGCGGCGAGTTGCCTTCGTCGGAGCCGGCCGTCGATCGCTCGCCCATCCGGCGATCGATGGCCGGTGACAGAGAAGGCAACGCTGCCTTTGCCGGAAGGCCCGAGCAAGCCCGTTGCCCTGCGATTCCGTTCCCGTCAATTTACTCATACCGGTTATGATGCAACCGGCAACCGAACCCTGATGGCGAATGCCACGGGGCGGTACACGTCTTACTACGACGGCATCGGACAGACGATGGTGGCGGCACTTCCGAACAGCAAGATGGTCACCTACGCCTGGGACGAAGTCGCCACTGGCCTCCGAAGTGGTCTATCACGATTTGGCATGCGACAATGACTAGATTCACGCGTCCAACACTTTACGTGCTGTCGTTCCTATTGATAAGCTCGGTCATTGCTTCAATGCAGATTGATGACAATCGCGATGCTGCAACGCAAGTTGATGGCAAGCACGCTGTTGCAATGCAGATTAGTGACAAGCGCGCTGAGATACCCAAGAACTTGTCGCTTAATCGTGGGGTGAAGGCAGTTGGTGGGGCAGTCGATTTGACAGGAACTGGTAAAGCGCAGGTAACCCTTGTCGTTGTGCTGGATGAAGGATGGGATACATTTGGCTTTCATCCGAGTGAAGGAATTGAGATTGCGAACAGGGTTCGGTTTTTTCTTCCGGACGGAGTGGAGTTATTAGGAAATCTGTCAGTGACATCTCGCGCGACAACTGACGATAAGTACGGTGTCTTTGGCAATCTAACTCCCCGATATTCCGGGGTCATCGAGATTAGGCAGGATCTTTCCGTTGACGAGTCGATCATAGACTTTTCCGGTATGACGGTCACCGGACGACTCTATTGCCAGGTGAATCGACTGACTCCACCCTGGTCGTTGGCAACGCGTACGCCGTTTGTTCTTTTCTTTCGCAATCCGCTTGGCGTAAGAGGCGTTGTTGCGACACCGTCGGCTCCGAAGCCAACGCAGGGAGTCGAAGGAGATGAAGTGAGGTGAACGTAAAGACGCAGCAAGCAGTGACTTAGGATCCGTGCGCAAATAACGTGCGCGTTATTTGCGCACGGATCCTTACAGCCAACTGCTCCTTCAGAGCGATTCAAGCAATTGGTTCAGAGGCAAGAAGTTTCTGCTCGCATCGTAGAGCCTTGTGTGGAGTGAAGCAGTGGGCAATCGGGGGGTGGCAGTTGAGCGGTGCAAGAAATGTATCTATCTCTTTATACTTCTGGTTGCACAAACAGTGGTCACATCAGGAATCGCCATTCGTCGAGGTAGTGCTATAGTGAACTTGCCTGAGGTTATTCCTCTGAGTCTAAAGATGCTTGTGCTGGTAATTGAAGTATTTCTGTTTGACCTCTACGTTTGCCGGAGCACTTCAAGAATGGCGCTCCTCAATATCGCTTTTGTTGGATTGACAGTTGCGGTAGTTCTGCATCTGCCAATGGCTACTGTTGTCCTTCATGCAGTGTCGGAGGAAGGGTTCATTGTTATTTCATTTAGTGCTGTTCACTGTGCAAGAATCATTGCAGAGGAGCGCCGGGTGGCCCGACCGCCTGTTCAAGGCGGTTGGGTGCCGCAGGCACAAGATGACTCACCATCCGCAGTCAATTCAATCTCCAGCCCTCATGGCTGATTGAGCCCAGGGAACAGACATCCTGTCGCTGCGCGACCCAACCGGTGCGAAACCGGGGCATCCGAAACCGGAGTCGAAACACAGGGCCAGCGACTGTCTTGAACGGAATCAACTCATGAGATGGCATCTTTCTGAAGAATGTCGTTGGCGGATGGAACGGCGGGTGCGCTTGATGGATTTTCTGAGGCATGGCGACGAGTTCGCTGAGACTGGCTGAAAAAGTGTCTCTGCCGAACAGTCGCTCGGCAGGGAGTGCGGGAGCTGCCAGTCGTGGCTGGCTCACTCGCGTGGTGTCGCTCCTCCGGGGCTCATCGGACGATTTGCTGACGATCCGGTGGCTCGCCCACAATGGTACTGGATTTCGGGAGAGCCGCTTCGTGGTGCAACCTCCAACGTTCATCGCGGCTCAGCAGGAGCTTCGCCCTCCCAAGTCAGACACGTCATCACAGATCGAGCGGCATTGGGCTCGCGCCACCGGCTAAGGTTGTGTCGGCCCGCCGGGCCTGAATAGCAGTTGGACAGACACGCCATTTCCCGAATGATCCAATTCGTGCGAGAGGTCGTCAGAGCGGGGTGTTTGGTTTGCGGTTTGGCAGCAGTGGCTGGCGGCAGTTGTCGGATGGACTTCGGCGGTGGATCGTCGAGGTGAGAATTCCTGCGGTGGCATCGGGAGAAGCATCGTGGAGCGTGGGTCGGTGACATTGCCTGAGTGTTCTCACCGCACGGACGTTGCTGAGTCTGTGGTGTATCACTGTTCGCATTCGCTGGTCCGGGCGGCCCGCGGGATGGTTACGGCGGAGATCTGCGGGCTGTGCAGTGTTCGCGAACGTCCGTCGCAGCCGGTTTCGGGCGACGGGAAGCCGCGGCGTCCGTTGCGGATGTGGAAGCAGGCGTTGAATGTGAACTTCGCTGTCGATACTTGACAGGCACACAGCGGTTTGCCAGTATTCCGCGTCTTCGTCGGCTGCTCCGACGGTCGCAAGTTCCTGCTGTTTCTGAATTTCCGCTGTTTCGGACGATTTTCTGTCATGGCCGTTCCCAAGAGAAGAACCTCGAAATCGCGCAAACGGATGCGCCGCAGTCACCACGCCGTGAAGCCGATCCAGCTTGCGAAATGTTCACAGTGCGGAACGTCCGTGCCGACGCATGTCGTCTGCCCCACGTGCGGCTATTATCAGGGCCGAACGGTCGTCAGTGACGACGAGGATTAGCGGCGATGCGAGTGGCGCTTGACGCGATGGGGGGCGATGACGCTCCCGCGCCCAATGTTCAGGGCGCTATGGAAGCGGTTGCTCGCAACGAAAACCTGGAAGTCGTTCTCGTCGGCGACCGGCCGGCTCTGGAGGCGCTGCGGCAGCAGTTCGGGTGCACGTCGGACAGGATCACGATTGAGCAATCCGACGGCGTGGTGGGAATGCATGAAAAGCCCACCGTTGCTCTGCGCGAGAAGCCCAATTGTTCGATTGCCCGCTGCTGGCAGTTGATGGCGGGCAAGGACGTTGATGCGGTCGTCAGTGCGGGGAACACGGGAGCCGTTGTCGCGGCCGGGCTGAGGACTCGCCTGTTTCTGAAGGGAGTCAAGCGGCCGGGGATCGCCGTCACTCTGCCCAACATGAAGGGCAGCAGCGTGCTGATTGACGTCGGAGCCAACCCGGCGGCTCGCCCGGAGCACCTGGTTCAGTACGGCGTGATGGGCAGCATCTATGCTCGCGAGATTCTGGGAATCGAAACGCCTCGCATCGGCCTGATGAACATCGGCAGCGAAGAGGGCAAGGGCACGGATTTGTACCGGGAAACTCATCGTTATCTGACGGGCTCACGACTGAAAGATCGCTACATCGGCAACGTGGAAGGCCGCGGCGTGTATCAGGGCGAAGCAGATGTTCTGATTTGCGAAGGGTTCGTCGGCAACATTGTGCTGAAGGTCAGTGAAGGCATGGCGGAATTCATGATGAAAACCGTCGCGGGAACTCTGATGTCAGCCCTCAGTGACGAACGCGACCGCGCGAAGGAAGTGATGGCGCAGCTGATGCAGAAGTACCGGTATCAGGAATCCGGAGGAGCACCGCTGCTGGGCATCGACGGGACCTGCATCATCTGCCACGGTTCCAGCGATTCCGATTCGATCCGCAACGCTTTGAAGATGACTCTGGAAATGAAGGCTCACCACATCAATTCGCAGATTGTTGAGCAACTGGCCGTTCAGACGGTGCCGGCCGAATAGCCACTGGCGGCGCGCGATGCTTCAGCCGGACTGCGTCGGCGCGCGGTGCTGACATGCGATGTCGCGATGAAGTGAAGGGACCGCAACGTTGTCAAAGATCGCATTCCTGTTTCCCGGCCAGGGAGCACAGCATGTCGGCATGGGCCGGCAGATGTCGCAGCAGTATCCGAAGGTCCGCGAACTGTATGACCGTGCCGCGGAGATTCTGGGTTACGACCTTGCGAAGCTGTGTTTTGAAGGTCCGGCAGGAACTGGATTCGACAATCATCAGCCAGCCGGCGATCTTTTGTGACGAGTCTGGCGGCCTTGGAAAAGCTGCGAGCCGATTCGCCGGACGTCGTTCTTAGCTGTGAAATGGCGGCGGGGCTGAGTCTGGGGGAATACACGGCTCTGGTGTTTTCCGGCGCGATGTCGTTCGAAGACGGCCTGAAGGTTGTGCAGCGGCGCGGGCAGGCGATGCAGGCGGCCGCCGACGCCACGCCTTCCGGGATGGTCAGCATTCTGCTGCTGAATCGCGATCAGGTGCAGCAGATTTGTGAAGAAGCGTCGGGGCACGGTCCGCTGCAGATCGCCAACTATCTGTGTCCCGGAAATCTTGTCGTCAGCGGTTCCAACGCAGCCTGCATTCGCGCGGCGGAACTGGCGGACGCGGCCGGCGGGCGAGCGATGCCGCTGGCGGTGGCGGGAGCCTTCCACACGTCGATCATGAAGCCCGCCGACGAAGAGCTGGCCGAGGCGCTGCGCCACGTCGAAATCCGATCACCCGAAATTCCCGTCGTGTCCAACGTGGACGCGGAGATCCACTCCGATCCCGATGAAATTCGTGACATCCTGATTCAGCAGGTGATTCACCCGGTTCGCTGGGAAGATTCGCTGAACCGAATGATCGAAGCCGGTTGTTCCGAATTCTATGAACTCGGTCCGGGCAAAGTTCTGAAGGGACTGCTGAAGCGGGTCAGCCGCAAGATGCCGTGCACGACCATCAACGATTCTCCCGAAGCGTGAGCGTGTCGGGCTCTGAACGGTGATTCGGGGTCGCGGTTCGTAGACATTGGCATCCGCCGGAGATCGCGGAAGCCGCGAGGTCGGCTGGCTCAGCGCATCGTGGCGAATGGTGAGCGTGGAGAAAGATCGTGAAGTGGAGTCTGCCGGCGTTCGGTGATTCGCGCATCGGCGGCGGGTCGGCCGGTGTCGAGAAACCCGTATCTCCGGGCATGGGTCGGGTTTACACGAATTCCCAAACCCGGTATATGTTCCCGGCTGTGCGGCTGCGGACAGGTTCCGCAATCGTCAGTGTGCCTTTGTGTCGCAGTTTTGAAGTGCAGTTTCCGGCAAGTCGCCGCAATTCATTGTCGACAGTCGAATTCCTGACGGGAGGATGTCTCAGTGTCCGTTGAAGAAAAGGTGTTTGGGATCGTCAGCGATCAGCTTGATGCTCCGAAAGAGGACGTCACGCGCGAAAGTTCCTTCGTGGATGACCTGAAGGCCGATTCGCTCGATATTGTCGAACTGGTGATGGCGCTGGAAGACGAGTTCGACATCAAGATCCCGGATGAGGACTACGACAAGATCAAGACCGTCGGCGACGTCATCACTTATATCGAGGCGAAGTCCTGATAGATGTCCCGTCGACGGGTTGTAGTCACCGGCACGTCGGTCGTCACATCCCTGGGTTGCGATGTCGACGAAGTCTGGCGGCTGATTTGCGACGGCCACAGCGGTGTCCGCCCCGTTCGGCGATTTGACTGCAGTGAATCGCGCGTGAAATTCGGCGGCGAAGTCCGCGACTTCGATCCCTGCGCTTACATGACGCTGGAAAGCCGCGAACTTCGCCGCATGGACCGGTTCTGCCAGTTCGCGATGGTGGCTTCACACCACGCGATCATTCAGGCCGGGATCGACTTCACTCAGGGCGATCCGTACCGCTTTGGAGTTCTCGTCGGCAGCGGCATCGGCGGTCTGGATGAGATCGAAGCGCAGCACAGCCGGCTGTTCGATCGCGGTCCCGAACGCATCTCCGCGTTCATGATTCCCAAGCTGATGATCAATGCCGCCAGCGGAAACATTTCCGTGCGGTGGGGTCTGCGGGGACCGAATTCCGCGGTCGCCACAGCCTGCGCTTCGGGAACGAACGCGATCGGTGACGCCTATCGACTGATTCGATCCGGGCTGGCCGACGTCATGGTCACCGGCGGCAGCGAAGCGCCGCTGACGCCGATGGGGCTGTTCGGCTTCGCTCGCATGAACGCCCTGTCGACTCGCAATGACGCCCCGGAACTCGCCAGCCGGCCCTTCGATCGCGACCGCGACGGCTTCGTTCTGTCCGAAGGCGCGGGGATTGTTGTGCTGGAAGAGTTCGAATTCGCAAAGCAGCGCGGAGCTGCAATTCTGGCGGAAGTGGCCGGCTATGGTCTGTCGGGAGACGCCCGGCACATGACGGCTCCCGACGCCGACGGAACCAGCGCGGCTCAGGCGATGCGAAACGCGATTGCCGATGCCGAACTGCCGACCGACGCCATTGATTATGTGAACACGCACGGCACGAGCACGCCGCTGGGAGACCTTGCGGAATCGACGGCCATCCGGGCGGTCTTTGGATCGCACGTGAAATCTCTGGCCGTATCCAGCACCAAGAGCCAGCTTGGACATCTGCTGGGAGCATCCGGCGGCGTCGAAGTCGTGTTCTGCGTCAAAGCTCTGCAGACTCAGACGGCACCGCCGACAATCAATCTGGATCATCCCGCGGAAGGCTGCGATCTTGACTACGTACCGCACACCGCGCGAAACATGCCGATTCGCTACACGCTGAAGAACAGCTTCGGCTTCGGCGGCCACAACGCATGCCTGGTGCTCGGGCGGCCCTGAGGCACGGCGCTGGGCCATTCCCGGTTACTCGCTTCGCTCGTGCGACGTCAGCCTGACACTTCGCCGGGAAAGCTGCACGGCGCGGACCCTGCGCTGCGAACGGCAGGGGCACGGCACCTCCATCCGTTTCAGGCTCATCCGGAAAATGGGGGTGTTGAGTCAACAGCGTTTCAGGCCCGGCGGGCCGACACAACCTGTGCCGGTGGCGTGAGCCACCGGTCAGATGCCAAATACCTGTCCAAAGCCCCGGAGGGGCGATACAGGCTTAAACGCAGTGCATGTGTCGGCCCTTCAGGCCTGCGGACGCGGAGACACCAGCTTCCGGAGCCTGTCGGCTCCGGCTGACGTTGTGCCTGCCCTCCGGGCATCAACAACCGGAAACGCAAGGTTGTCGGATCGCAACGGCAGATCCGATCGAAGTATCCGAAGGAATGACGGCGAACGCCAGCAAGTCTTCATCGACCGATTCTTCAGCAACACCCCCATTCCCCGGAAGAGCCCCGTTTTGGCCTTCGGCCGGGGTGCCGATATCAGGCGGTCGTCTTGAGCCTTACCGACCGTCGGGACGAGAAAATCGAAGGCCGGAGTTTTGTCTTGCCGAGTTTTTGCCGGCGTGGTCGGCGAGAGCGTTGCCGGCCTGGACATGCTGCGGGTCCAGTGACAGCGCCGCTTTGAACCACATCGCAGCAATTTCGTGCATGCCGAGTTCGTCGGCGGTTTGGCCGATCTGAAACCTCAGGTCGGCATTCGTCACGTCGGATAACGCCTGGGAGTGGAGTTCGGCCAGTTGAGTTCTCAGGTCGCTGATGTGCTTCATCTTTTTCGCCGTCGCGTCAGCCTGATCTGTCTTTCCCTGGAGCTGGTAGAGCTGGGACAACTGCACATACAGGGCCGGGTCCGCGGAATTGACTTCCGCAGCGCGTTCCAGCAGCGATTCGGCTTCTGAGTACTCGCGGCGTTCCATCAGAATGGAGGCCTTGAGTTTCAGTGCTTCGACATGTTGCGGCGCCGATTTCAGAACGCTGTCCGCAAGCTGCAGCGCCGCCTCGGAATTCCCCAGTGCGGACTGACAGCGGCCGCGTAGAGCGTCGGTGTCGGCTGACGTCCGACATTCGGACAGCACGCGGACGGCTTCGTCGTAGTCGCCGGTTTCGAACAGACATTCCGCCAGTTCGAAGCGCATTTCATCGGCAAGGATCTGAGACGGATGATGCTTCAGTCCCTGCCGGTACTCAGCGATGGCATCCGGATAGTGTTCGTAATCCTTGTGGATCGCTCCGGCGAAGCGATACGGCCGGGGGTCATCGGGATCCAGCCGCTTGACTTCATCCAGATGAGCCAGTGCCAGCGCCATGGCTCCCAGGTCGTACAGCGTCGCGGCCATCCAGCGATGTGACGCCACGTCGTCGGGATCGAAAGCCAGAGCGTCCTGGAAGGCTCGCCGCGCTTCATCCAACTGGCCGGCCCGATGGAACGTTTCACCCGTGAGCCTCCATGCCGCGACGCGCGTGCTCTCGTCGGCGCGAGCAGCTTCCAGTTCGGCGACGGCTTCCGGCAGTTGTCCGCGAGCCAGTTCGAACATGCCGGTCAGCAGTGATGCCTGAGCCTGCCAGTCGGCTGTGTTCTTCAAAGCCAGCCCTTCGATTCGCAGCGTCTTCAGATCACCGGCTTCGTATGCCTGTAAGCCGCGAGCATACCGCGATTCCGGCTGCCCAGCCTTCCAGGACGGCCACGCGATCGCCGCGGCGATGACAGCGATAGCGACAATCGCCATCACAATGCTTCGACGGCGACGTTTCTTTGGCGAAGGCGATGACACGGGACAGCGTTCCTGAGACTTGCGGCAGTACGGATCGGGCTATGTGACGGATTAGCGGGTTGTGAACGGTGCCGGTAGCGCAATCGGCGATGTGGTCGACAATGAGATTCGCAACGGCGCCGAGATTGGCAACGGCGCCGAGATTGGCAACGGCGCCGGGAGTTACACGCGATTCTGTCACAACACTCGCCGGGCAACAATCATGAGGACGAATGTCGAATTCTGAAATTCCTGCCGCGTACCTCGTTCGCCGCGGCCATCACCTCGTTCCGAGGGCTCCAGCCCTGGAACGCCGTGCCACGCAGGCTCGGCCCGCAGTCCCGCGAGTCGTGACGGCTGCCCGGTCGCGCAGGCAGAGCCCATCCGGCCATGCGTCCCGGAGCGTGATCCCGCGCGAAGAGTTGAGGGAACGCGACGGGAGCGCCGAGAGATTTCCGTGTTCCGCTGCGGTTCTGTACGATCCGGTTGTGGGAGCCGGCTCTTTTTGACATCGAATGTTACCGCAATTGTCACCGCAATTTCAGGAGTATCGCCGATCATGACAGCCGACCGCGAATTGACGGACACGTCTCGAAGGAGGTTTCTCGGCAGCGTGGCCGCCGGCGTCACCGCGTTTCACATCGTTCCGCGGCACGTTCTGGGTGGGCCGAATCATGTGGCTCCCAGCGAAACGGTCAACGTCGCGCTCGTCGGAGCCGGCGGTCGCGGGCTGCAGAATGCCGCCGATCTGATGAAGCTGGACGACGTTCTGATCACAACCGTGGTTGATCCCGCGGAGCACTGGGATCTGGAGAATTTTTACTACAAGGGGGTCTCCGGTCGAAAACCGGCGATGTCAGCGTTCGAAAGGCACTATTCCGACAAGCGACCGAGATACAAGTGCGCGGAGTTCACTGACTTTCGCCGGATGCTGGATCAGGCCACGGATGTCGACGCCGTCCTGTGCGCGACTCCCGATCATACTCACGCGGTCGTGTCCGTGGCGGCGATGCGAGCCGGCAGGCATGTGTACTGCGAAAAGCC
>JAWKUA010000053.1 GCA_041398785.1 Planctomycetaceae bacterium
CGCTGCTGGTGAATCATGTTGCTGTTGACGAAGACAGTGAAATGGGGAGAGCCTGCGGACAGATGCCGGTCAGCGAGCTCTTCGACACGGGATCAATTCAGGCGGGCCAACAGTTTATGCGCGGTACTCAACAAACAGGATCGTTCTTTGCGACGACCGACGAAGGTGACACGGTCGAGATTCTCGTCCACCAGAATCTTGTTGAACCTGCTTCCAGCGACAGCTCCAGTTTGCGGTTTGAGACGCTCGAATTCTGGACGATCGATGGCGAACCGGTGAACAAGGTCGCAGACGGCCTGTATCAGATCGTCTGCGTCAAGCGAACCGATCGCGATTTTATCGAAGCGACCACCGACGATCCGAATGCTCCGTAACACGGGAGCGTGCTCCGATGGTACCGCACGCTTTATGTGTTGCCCGCAAGTGGCCGATCAAAAGCGCATTGGCGGTTTGGCCTCCTGCCACTGCGGAACAGGGCGTTGCCCGAAGATGGACAGTGCAGTTTCCTGAGATCCGCGCAACGTAAACATCTCCCCCATTTTCCGTCGCGTGCTTCAGCCTCGGGGGCCGTGACGGAGAATTTTTTCCGAAGTTTTTTTGCGTCGCGGGTGCGTCGTGAGTCCGTCGCGGGGGCGTCCGGGATGCGTCGGTGCGTCGGGGGTGCGTCGGCGGTGTGTTTCGACGTAAACAGCACTCATAAAAGGGGTTGCAGTTTCTCTCGGTGGGGCGTTTGATACCGTGGCCGGGTCGGGAACGGCTCGACTTTGGCCCGTGCAGCGGTTCGTCGCCGCCGTATCTTTCAGGGAGAACTGGCATGTCGAAACAATGTGGGACGCCGAACTGGAATGGGGATTCTGGAGGATCAGGGAAGCCTTCGGTCGGAGTCGGGAATGGCAACGGCCGTGGACAGGATCGGCTGTGCGGCGGCGGATTCGACGGCGAGGTGCCCCGAACGATGGCCGACGCCGGTATTGTGTTCCGCCCGCAGCCGGGTGACGAGGGGGCCGTCCGGATGCTGCTCGTCGGTCGGCTGGCCGGACGGGCGACGGTGCAGTTGCGGCTGCTGGGGCGGGATCGGATGGAACTGACCCATGCCTGCGGGGAACCGCTGTGCCGGTTCACGCGGACGGTGGACCTGCAGCCAACGTGGCACCGGTTTCACTGCCGGCGGCTGCAGCGAGTGGCTGACGGACTGGGAGGTGCGAACCTCTGTGGCGGATTCTGTGATATCGCGATTCCGCGTGACCTGCTGAAACGCACGGCATATCTGGGACTGTGTATCGGCCTCCTCAGTCCGCTGCCGGACGGCGGAGCTCGCAGCGTGTGTCTGTGGATGGAACGGCCGAAGCGGGACATGGGATTTGGCCGGCACCCGGACGCTCATTACGGCTTTCTGCTCACGTCGGAACAGGTGCATCGGCGGGTCGGGGAACTCGACGCGATGTACGGCCTGAGCCGCCGCTGGTCCGAAGCCGGTCAGGTGGCGCTGCGAAACCTGATGTGGCGGATCTACGGCGGCTATGACCTGCCGCTGATCGACGAATCGCTGGAGGACGGACAATGAACGACCTCAGCGGAATCGTATTCGGAGCGGTGAAGCACGCCCGCCGTCAGGAAGATCGGCAGCGACGGACTCACGGCGGACTGAGCCGGCACGACCGTCCGGTACTGAACGAGCTGCCGCCGAACCTTGAGTGCCATCGTTCCCCGTCGCCGGACAACGATGAACAAGAGCTGCAGCAGTATCGGCGGTTCATTCTGGAATCGCACATGCGTGAGTTCACACCCGACGATCGCTGGATCGATCTGCTCCGGCGCCGGCTGATGAACGACGAATCGATTCGTGAGATCGCGGACGACCTGGCACTGAACTATTCCTCCGCGCGGCGGAAGGTGTGTGAAGCACGACGGTATCTCGGTCTGGACTGACGGATCGATGCCTGTCGCCGGAACGTGACGTCGCTCGCGGCGCAGAAGTGCCGTTCAGCACCGTGACGCTGAAACAGCCCGCTGCAAGTCAGCGGGCTGTCTTCATATCGGCAGCAACAGTTTCCGACGGAACCCCGACGAAATCGCAGTCACCGCGCGACAGACCGGGGCGGTTCCCGGCGTGATGTCCCGAAGAGTGATCGATGTCGGTCACTCGCCTGTTTTCAGGAATGCCAACAGGAGGCTTGTGATGAAGAAGTTTGCGTTGAAGACGATGGTGTTGAACTCGCTGATGTGGGCGGCGGCCGGGATGACCGTTGCGGGGCCGGCGGGGCGAATGGCTCGGGCCGATGAGGAAAAGGCAGCGAAAACGGCTAGCTCTCAGTGCGTCGCAGCCGACGGGTACAACCGTCACGATGGCCGAAGTGCAGCAGGCGAATCAGGAGGCCGCTCGCCGACTGCAGACCGCCGAGAACCACTGGAAGGCGAAGCTTGCCACGCTGGGATCGAAGGAACGGCTGAAGAAGTTCGCGAAGGAGATTGGGTCGCTGGAGGATAAGTTCCAGCGGAGTGAGCGGGCTTGTCGGTTCACCGGGAACTCCAGACCGACCATCTGCGGACGCCTTTCGAAAACACGTGGTCAACGATCGAACTGGCCGACGCGATGTCGGCCGCGTTTCATGAACTGCAGCAACAACTGCAGCAGGGGTCCATCGCGTTGTACATGAAGGCGGGACTCGACCGTGATGCGGCATTCAAGGCCGTCAGGCTTTACCGGTGGAGACTGCGCCCTGGGTCAGGGCCTTGATCCGCTGCTGACGAAAGCCCGGACGATGTCTCAGGAAGACTGGTGGCGTTCCGGCTAAAGGCGGCCGGCTCGATTCTGGCGGCGGATACCGTCACCGACGCCGGACGTCAGGCCGGTGTGCTCAGGACCGAGGAAGGGGCCTCTTCGACCTGATCTCCACGGTCGTTGTGGGACCTGTTCGTGGATGCGGTCATCGACACGGTCACCGACCCGACGGACGACCTTCGCCAGGAAACTGGACGCGTATTTCGCAGCGCTGCCGAGCACGAGCCGCTGGATGGAGGCGGGCTGATTCCGGCGATGAGGTTCGTCACCGAGCAGCATCAGCAGGCTCGCAGCCGGCACTTCGGCCTGTCGGCGGAAGCGAGGTCGGTAGCATCATGAAAACATGCTCATGGTCTTCCTGTCGTCATGCTGGTGGCCGCGGTGCCGCGGCCGAGTGAAGCGGGAGTCGGCAAGCTGCTGACCGGTGCCGGTCACCTGATTCGACAGGGCGTCACGAAACTGACGTCGAAGGGCGCCGGAAAAGCGGCGGCGAAGATCGCTCCCAAAGCCGGCCGGGTGGTCGTGACGAAAGCCGCTGCGAAGTCGGCCACGAGTGCCGCGACCAAAGCGACCGGCGCGATGGTGCTGCTGACCGGCAGTCAGGCCGTGACGAAGGCCGCCACGACGGCGTCCGGACAGGTGCTCGACAATCTGGGCGTGGCCGGGGCGAAGGTGCTGCCGAAGCTGTCGGCTTCCGGAGCGTCGAAGCTGGCTGACCTGTCGGCGGATCTGGCCCGCAGTCCGCATCGCGGGCGGTGGCTGGAGCTGCTCGGGAAGTTTGGTGATACCGCCGCGGATTTCCTGTGGAAGAACAAGGGGTCCGTGTTCGTGGGAGCCACCGCGACGGCTGTGGTTCTGCAGCCGGACGACTTTCTGAAGGCGACCGGTCGGCTGGTGGAAACGGCGGTCACCACGGCCGGATCACAGATCGGCAAACCGCTGCTGACCGGCACACTGCAGCACGTGGCCGGACCGGTGGTGAACCACGCGGCAGCCGCGTTTCCGTGGAAGACCACGTTCTTCGCTCTGCTGACGATCGTGAGCGGCATGGGAGCGTGGTACTGGAAGCAGTGGCGAATGCCTCTCTGACGCCGCTTCACGCCGGCAGACGTTTCGCCGGAACGTTTCGCTTCGAAGCAGACCCCGTTCGGCCGTGCCGGGCGGGGTCTGTCTGCTTGTCGCTTTGACCATTCCGGAACAGCGGTCCGGAACAGCGGTACCGCGCCAATGTGGCGCGATGACGACCACCGCGCCGCTCTGGCGCGATGACGACCACCGCGCCGCTGAGGCGCAACGACAAACGCCGCGCCGCTGACTTGTTCATTTCCTTCATGTCCAACTTCAGGAGCTGTGATCATGATCTCCCGACTCAGGAACTTCAGTGCGCACACGGCCGCAGTCATGGCCCGTCTGTCGGCCGTTAGTCAGATCGCGATGGTTGTCATTCTGATCGTGCTGGCGGCGTTTGTGTCGCCGGTGCTGGGCATCCTTCTCACCGCGGTGACGCTGTGGCGACTGAACGTGACCCCGAAGCAGGGCGGCACGTCTCACGGCAGTGCCCGCTGGGCGTCGGCCGAAGATCTGCTGAACGCCGGCTGTCTGTTCGGCAGCGGAGTTCCCATCGGACGAACTCTGATGCTGCGTCCCGTTCTCCGGCTGACGGCGACGAAGGCCCTGCTGCTGTTGCCGCTGAATCGTTCGAGGGAAGCCATGGCTCTGGCCGATGCCGGTGCGTCGCGGCCGAAAAGGCTGCCGCTGTGTATTCCATCCGGCAGATACCCGCACACGGTGGTCTTTGGAGCGTCCGGCAGCGGCAAGTCGTCGTGTTATTCGGTGCCGCTGCTGCTGGACTGCGGAGACAGCATGGTGGTGCTCGATCCCAAGGGAGAACTCGCCCGCATGACGGCCCGGCATCGCGCGCAGCACTTCGGCCACGACATCCGCATCATCGATCCTTTCGGCACGACGGAAGGCTGCGGCTTCCCGCAGGACCGGCTGAATCCGCTGGCCCTGTTCCGTGACGACAGCAGCCGGATCGTCGATGAAGCCCGGAGGATGGCGTCGGCACTCATCGAGTCCACGGGCAACGAAACCGACAAGTTCTGGCCGAAGTCCAGCGCCGCACTCGTCACCGGAGTGCTGGCGTTTCTGATCGCCGAAGCGCGTTCCGAAGAAGCGAACCTCAACACGCTGCGCGACATTCTCACCAATCCGTCGCTGATGGAAGATGTTCTGAAACACATGCAGCACAGCGACGCGTGCAGCGGACTGCTGCGGCGGCTGAGCGGTCAGCTGGGTCAGTTGCAGGGACAGACGCGGGCCAGCGTGTATTCGGTGGCCAACAGTCACATCGACTTTCTGGACAGTCTGCCGATCGCCGAAGCGCTGGCCGATTCGACGTTCGACGCTCGGCAACTGATCCACGGTCGGCAGACAATTTATCTGTGTCTGCCGGTGGACCGCCTGGCGGAACTCGCGGGACTGCAGCGAGTCCTGCTGTCCACGCTCATCAACCTGGTGTTCGCCGCCGGAGAAGACCGCTGCCGCCGCGTGCGTTTCCTGCTGGACGAAGCGGCCACGCTCGGTGCGATGGATTCGCTGTACGCGGCAGTTCAGTTCGGCCGCTCGTTCGGGCTGAACCTGACATTCCTGTTTCAGAGCACGTCGCAGGTGGAACGCTGCTTCCCGGCGTCGCAGAAGGACAGTTTCCACGCCACCGTGGCCAGCGTGTTCTGCGGCATCAACGATCTGCAGACGGCAAAGGAAGTATCCGACTGGATCGGGCAGACGACCGTCGAAGGCCGCACGACGCAGGTCGGCTGGAATCAGGGCGTGTCGGCGTCGAACGACTTCAGCGGCCAGCCGAAGTCCACAAATCGCGGCAGCAGTGATTCGAGATCCTACGCCGAAACCGCCCGCCTGCTGCTGCGTCCGGAAGAAGTCCTGCAGCTTCCGAGTCACGCGGCCGTCGCGCTGATTCCCGGCGTGCGACCGATTCTCGCGGAAAAAGTGCCATGGTTCGCGCGACGTCGCTCGGGCGTCTTCGCTTCCGCGCTGTCAGCGGTCCGGTCACTCGTCGCCACGGCCTGCGGCGTTGCGATCATCGGCGGAGCCGCGTGGCTGATGACATCCGGTCAGTCGCACCCGCAGGTGATCGCCCTGCAGGAACAGTTCCGCCGGGAGTTCCAGCCGACAGCATCCTCGCAGATCCAGCAGCCGGGAAGTTCGGGGCGGCCCGGCGAACCGCGGGTGCGGATGTCCCGATCGGAACAGGCGCGGCAGGCACGTGAACTTCGCAATGCCGCGCGGCGACGACGGTAGCCGTCAACCACCGTGACCGACGGCAGCTTCTTTCGAACAACCGCCGAAACCGTGTCCGCCGCTGCCACACCGGGACACTGCGGCGCGTGACCAGATGAACGGACCCTCGTACCTCATTCCGCGATCCTGAATTCTCATTCGCTTGCTTCCAGGAGACCAACATGAAACCAGATATTCTTCGCTGCGACGACATCGATCCTGATCCGGATCAGCCGCGCCGCGGCATGGACGCCGAAGAACTGAAGTCGCTGGCTCTCAGCGTCCGCGAGCACGGACTGCTGCAGTGGGTCATCGTGTGGAAGAACGGTGATCGCTTCATGCTGGTCGACGGTCACCGCCGCTTCGCCGCCGTGAAGGCCATCGGCCGCGACACGATCGAAGCCCTGGTGCTGGACGAACGGCCGGAAGAACAACGGCTGAGCCTGGTGCAGCTGGCCGCCAACTGCCACCGGCAGGATCTGAAGCCAATGGACAAGGCCCGCGCGTTCCGGCAACTGCAGCAGTCGCAGGGCTGGTCGCAGGCGGAACTCGCCAGAGCCATGCACGTCAGTAAAGCTACGGTGACGCAGGTGCTGTCCTATCTGAACCTGCCGCCGGAACTGCAGCAGCAGCTCGATTCCGGCAGCCTCGCCGGCAGCACGGCCTACGCCATCGCGCGAGCTCCCGACGACACCACGAAAATGCAGCTCGCGTCGCAGGCACTCAGCGGTTCACTGCACCGCGACGAAGCCACTCAGCGCGTCAGCCGTCGCACGGCATCCGTCCCGCGTGTACGAGTCACGATTCGAATGCCGGACGGAGACATCACGATCGCCGCCGCCAATAAACCGGGCATCGCCGCGTCGTGTCTCTGCTCCGGCACCTGTCGCGCCAATGCCGCAGCGGCTGAACGACAGGGCCTCGACGTCACCACGTTCGAACGCATCCTCACCGACCGGCACCGCGCCCGGCGACTGATCCACCGTCCCGCACACCGTGAGCCGGCATCCGGACAATCACTTCCGGTTCCTCACCACGAGACTCAGAAAGGATCGTCACCATGAAACAGCAACCGCAGCGGGTCAACAGGCTCCAAAGATCGGCCAGGGCCACGCGTCCGCTATGTTCCGCGGCGGACTGAAGGAACTCTCGGCGATCCTGCCCGCATTCCCCGACAGCGTCAAACCGGTGGAGGAAATGGGCCTCGCCGGCAACACGCTGCCGCAGGAAGTTTACAACGACCGGCACCCAAAAATCAACAGCAGCAGCCCGGCCACGATCAGCCGACGCATCAACCGTCGATGAATCACCAGGCTGCGGATCACCAGCCCGAACAGCACAGCCCGACAATCGACGACACGTTCGATCTGAGCATGTAAACCCGTCGATTCAGTAACCCCTTCGCGGCCGGCGGACCCTCGAAATTCCGTCGGCCGTTTTTGCGCTCCCGGCAGCATTGCACCGCCTGCTGCAACACCCGCCTTCCGCCGCGCGTGAAACCATGGAAGCCGCGCCCGCCACTCCGTGAGACGGGCGCACCCGCTTCGTTCCACGGATAATCCCAGCGGACAACTCAGCCATGACCATCCCCACCACTCAGCCACCGCCTTCAAATGCTCACCATCCGCGACGCCGCGGAAGAACTGAGCCTGCCGCCATCGCACATCATGCGGCTGATCGCCAGCAATCTCCTCCCTCACCACCGCCTCGGCCCCAACCAATCCCACATCCGCATCCTCAGAATCGACCTCGCACCGTTTCAACGGCAGGAGGGGATTCACGAATCGCTGCTTAAAGGGCGGAACCATGAATCGTGACCTCTCCATCAGCCAGGTCGCCCGCCAGCTGCAGATCCGCCGCGAGTCAGTCCGCCAACTGATCGAACACGGCTGGCTCGAAGCCTACGACGCCGCCCCGCCCGACGCCCGCCGCCGAGCCTACCGGATCTCCGAACAGGCGCTGCACGCCTACAAGGAATCCCGCAAAGTACGCAAGCAACTCCTCACTCGACGCCGATCACAAAAGCAGCCTGTCACCGAGTACTTTTGAGGTCCGCTACAAGGTGCAAGCGTGCATTCGGAACGGTAGGCTCGCACGAAAGGCAACATCGAAGACGATGGGGGACACCTGCACAATCAGCTCCGGTCAATTGATTGACGTGACCACGGCCAAATCCGCCACGGAGAAGCCGGCGAAGACCCGTAAGGTGAAGACCGACGACAAACTCAGCCAACTCGATGCAGCGGTCAAGGTGCTCACCGAATCGGGCGAGCCGATGACGACCAAGGCGATGATCGACGCGATGGCCTCTCACGGGTACTGGACCAGCCCCGGCGGAGCGACCCCTTGGGCCACTCTCTACTCCGTGCTCATCCGCGAGATCGCCAACAAGGGGGACGAATCCCGGTTCACCAAGGTCGACCGGGGCCAGTTCGCCTTGAGCGCCGCGACCACACCAACTCCAAAGACCAAGGGTAAGAAGTCGGCCAAGAAGTCCAAGCCCGCCGACGGGACGCCTGCCCGAAGGCGGTTTCTGATCTCGTCGAGATTTGAGGTGTCACCATGACGAATCCAGAACTGAAGATTGCCGATGCCATCCGCGAGGTGACCGTCGCGATGCAGAAGGCCATTGCCGATGGCTACCGCTCGCGGATGATCGATGCCGACGACCTGGTCGAGGTGCTGTTGGCAATCGCCGACCAC
>JAWKUA010000054.1 GCA_041398785.1 Planctomycetaceae bacterium
GTGCCGACGACCACCCCCGCCGCGCGACGTGGCATATACACGCAACACGGCGATGTCATCCGGGTGCGCGAACCTCGCTGGTTTCATCAAACCTTCATCGGCTGCAGCGTACGCCGGGAAGGACCGACTTTCCACGGCACCGGGCTATTCGAACCGATAGCCGGACCGCGCGGCCTTCGCTCGCCATCCTCGACGATCCGCAGACAGACGCGTCAGCGCAGTCGCCATCCAAGTTGTGCGCGGGGCGAGCATTCCTGCCGGCGCGGTCCTCGGCGTGGCAGGTCCCGGCAAGAAGATCAGCGGGACCATTCCCTGCACATTCTTCCTCCCCGCCGACATCGCCGATCGGATTCTGGATCGAGACAAACACCCGCAGCGGCAAGGCGACCGCACGAAGTCGAAACCTACCCAGACCAGAAGCAACCGTACTTCACACTGCGGGACGCGACGCGAACGCTGGCTGTGGCGGCGAAAGGGACTGGGCTCGAGGGATCGATCTGCGCCGGGCCGGAAGCATTGACCGCAGATCGGCTGTCACGCAACTGGCGACGCGACGATGGTGCGGAACTGCGGATCGACCGTTGTCTGATCGACGCCAACTGGGGGTCATCGACGGATGTGGTCTATCAGTTCTGCCGGCAATCGAAACATGCCAGGACCGTGCTCCCCTCGCACGGTCGGTTCGTCGGCGCATCCAGCCGACCCTTCTCCGAATACAAACGGAAACAGGGTGAACGCGTCGGACTCAACGGGCGGATGACGAATGCCAGCGGCAAGCGAGCCGTTCGCCATGTGATCTACGACACGAACTACTGGAAGTCGTTCGTGCAGTCGCGGCTGGTCGTGGCACAGGGCGATCCCGGTTGCCTGTCGCTCTTCGGCACCAGCGCGGAGATGCACAGGATGTTCGCCGAGCACCTGACCGCCGAATACTGCGTAAAGACCGAATGACGCGGTCGCACGGTGGACGAATAAAAGATCCGTCCCGAGCAAACGGATCACCATTGGCTCGACGGCGTCGTCGGCTGCGCGGTTTCAGCGTCCAGACAGGGCTGTGTGCTGTTCGGTACCGAAGCGCCACAAGGTCCCGCGCAACCTCGTGTGCGACTCTCCGTGTTGCAGAGGAGAAAGCGATAGCTGCAGCAAAAGTGACAATGCATCACCAGTTCAACGGAGCTTGTGTCAGATTTCGTGTAAAATCTCCCCGCACCTCAGCCTGTCAATGGCGTAAGATTTCGTGTAAAATCGCTCTTCTCCGAGTGAGGATCCGGCATCGGCGAGCAGCTTACCCGTCGATGGAATACTGCTCATGAATTTCCATAACACATTGTAGAAAAAGGACATGCGACAAGACCCCGGAATGAAACTTGAGCGCTCTCCGCTTCAGCTGGTGCTGGTGCAGGTTCGCTTTTCCCCTGTGACGGCCATGCGTGAGTATGTGCCGCCATTTCAGGACAAGCTGCGGAAGTCTGGGTTTCCGGGGTTCAAGAAAGAGCAGATCCAACAGGTCACCTTCGGACCGGAACCTACGGCAGAGACGAGCACTCGATGGAGTTTTGTTAGCCGTGACAAGAGGGAGGGAGTCGTCTTGACCGAAGATTTCGTGGTGTACGAGACGACCGGTTACGACATGTTCGAGCGATTCACCGAGCGGTTCTCGGAAGTGATGACGGAGTTGAATGCCGCGGCATCAATCGATTTCGCATCTCAGATTGGTCTCCGATATGTGGACGTAGTGCATTCCCTTGACGGACACACGCCAGACTGGTTTATCCGCGAACAGTTCCATGGCCTTGCGGCCAGTGGAATCGGCGATCGCATCACGAATCAGTTCCTGTCGCTCGTCAAGACCGGCGAAGGAATGCTGAAACTCAAGACACTCGATGGGCACGGCCCAGGGTTCATGCCGCCTGATTTGGAAGCGACACGTCTCGAATTTGACCTAGAGCTTGGAGAAGATGAGCCGTTTCGAATACTAGATTTCGATCATATCTGGAAAGGCGAGATCGACTTCGTCCCGAATGAGATAATCCGCAAGATGTGGGCGCTACACGGTTCGATTGAGAAGATATTCAAGGCGACCGTGACGGATGGCGCTCTGAAGGTTTGGGAATCCAGCGGGGAGTAAGTGATGAGCGTTTACGATTTGATCGAACCACAGACGCACAGTCGACTGAAGGCGGGAATGCTTGCCGCTGCCATGATTCCTTCTGCATCAGCTCCTGGTGTGCTTTGCCAGAGCGAGTGGAGCATCCCCAGCGAAATCCAGCCGTCTGGATGTGTCGATGCGCTGAAGTATTGGAGCGAATTCACTCCAGTGCTGACCGGTCATGAAAGCGCCATTCTTCCGCTGCTGACCGGATCGGGCGGCGACAGCACGTTTTCCAAAGTCATACGGATTGAGGAGAATCAGTCAGACGGTGGCAGCGCTGCTGTCACACCTATTTCACACAGCGAGACAATTGCGTACATCCGAGGAGCACTTTCGCTGCAGATAAAGGAATTGGCCGAAGTATTGCGAGTGCAACGGCCAACGATCTATTCATGGATTAACGGGGAAGTCGAACCTTCAGCCGCCAATCGAGAGCGCATGCAACAGGTTTACCGCCTTGCTTCGGAGTGGAGCAGCCGTTGCAAACTTCCCGCCGAACGTCTCGTTCGAGCCTCGGGTACCGATGGGCACTCAGTGCTGGACTTGCTCAAAGCCGACGACATCGACGTAGCAGGCATAGTTGGTCGATTCGAAGGATTGGCGGTTGAGCGATTGCGAATGAAGGCCGATGCTGACAAGAAGCGGCCGGCGGCAGCTGCTGTTGCTCGTGCCCATGGTTTCAATGTCGATGAAATCAGCGATCAGCAGCATTTGATTGATGCAACGACTGGAAAACGGTCGAGTCCGGACTGATTTAGATATGCGGGATGGAATCGATGATGGAAGTCTGGTTGCAGAGAATGGATGGCGGCAGGGGTCGGTCCTGCCGCCATCTCTCGTCACTGCGCTGATCGAGGATCACCAGATTCCAGCAACGATTGTTCCGCGTGCGGAATCTAAGAAGGGCTGGCTCGGAAGGTTGGTCACCGCATTGAAGCAAGCGAAGACTCGCAGCCACAATGCAGCTCTCTTAGAGCCGACATCGGACTGGTGGATGGTGATCTCCCAAGATTGCGATTTGGTCCAAACCGACTGGGTCAAGGAGCCATACGTCGAATTGATCCGCATTCGCCACGCCAAGGACGATGAGCATCCTCCCAAATGGCTAACGAGCCCGCGAGATCTTCAATTCTCTGATCCTCCTGATAAAAAGACGCATCGTTTTGCCTGCAGCATTCATGATCGCGTTCAAATCGACAGGAAATATCTCTCCGATTTCAGACCAGACGCGAACCGAGCAATTGATAGGGAGAATGTTCGACGCATATGTCTCTGGGTCGCGAGACGGTACGTACGAGCCGCATTTCCTGACGCATTCAACGAACGGGTAGAGGCTGCGGTTGATTCGTTGACGAAAAAAAGTAGTGAGCTTTACAAGCAGAGCGACTTGCTTTCTGGCATCTACCTGTTGGTGACTGAAGCTGAACTCGGCCCAGACGAGGATTACAAAGTCGTCGTGTGGGGAACCATGCGAGCACCGGACTTTGAGAAGCCGGATCGTCGAGAACTCGCTCAACGGATTCTTGACTTGTTGGAATCCTCACTGGGAAGTTGTGACGGAATCGAGATTGACGAGTGCGTACTGGTGTCTGAACAGGATCTCACAATCGATCACCTTCGCGTATGGAAACGCTGGGATTTCGACGTGCTCTCGCTTCGTCCGAAGAGGAAGAATGATCCGTTGCCATCGGTCGAAGACCTTCCCCCCGACCAGTGAAGCTTGACGGATAGCCTACCGTTTCTCATTTCTCTCGTTGAATTTCGGTAAGCGCTCATCAGCACCGTTGCAGTGCTGCAGTGCAGAGGGGCTTATTTTGGGGGGAGCTGTTTGATTTGATGCAGGCGGCGGTGCAGGCGGTTTCGGTCTCGGCGGGCGGCCTGTTGTTCGCGTTCCTTTTGGCGGTAATTGCGGATCGAGTCCGGATGGGTTCTGGCCCACTCGTCGGGACGCAGCGAGGCGAAGTTCGTGCTTCCGGACAGCAACTGGTCCAGCACGTCTTTGACGTAGTCCCACACGTCAAGATCATTGCGGTGGGCACTGCTCACCAGAGACATCAGGTCCGCGGCGCGGTCGCCGGCCGCGACGCTGCCGAGGAACAGCCAGTTCTTTCTGCCCACCGCCACCTGACGCATGAGCTGTTCGCTCAGGTTGTTATCGATCGGCACCTGGCCATCGTCGAGGCAGCGCACCAGGCCGTTCCACTGGTTCAGCAGGTAACCCCGCGCCTCACCGATTTTCTCCTTCGTCGACACGTTCGTCATTTGTGTGTCCACATAGTTTCGCAGCGCATCCCATAGAGGTCGACTGCGACGCTGACGAACGTCAAGCCGGTCGGCTGCGTTCAGACCCTTCGCCTGGTCTTCGATGTCATACAGCGCGGCATATGTTTCCAAAACGTACGCTGCATGCCGTTGATGATTGTCCAGCGCAGCCTCGAACTTCCGCCGCGCATGAGCGTTGCACGCGGCGTGCAGAATCGAACCGCTCGAACGCATCGAGATGCCTGTGTTCGCGCCGTAGCAATCGCCGATCAGCGTGCCTTCATAGTTGTTGTCGATCAGGAACAGGTCGGGGCCGTCCCGATGACGACTCACCGTGAAGTCGAAGATGTTCAGCGGAACATGCAGGCCGCGGTACACCCACATCTTCGCGTTGATGCTCTTCTTCTTCGCGGCGACCGCGTCGCGAATCACTTCATGAACTCGCCTGCTTTTTGGATCGTCCGGATCGACGGAAGGAATCACATCCGGCAGCAGCAGGCAGACTCCCGTGTCATCGGTTCCGATGCATGAGTCCCTGCGAACAGCATCGCGCAGGTACTCAATAAACGGACGAATCAACAGCGCCGCGGCGCTCAGCACGTTCAGCAGAGTGCTCCGCGGAAGATGCACGCCGCTGCCGGCGAACATGTCTTCCTGACGATAGACGGGAAGGTGGTAACCGTATTTCGCCGTGATCAGTTCCGCGGCAATCGATGTGTCATAACGGTCGCCGGAAACCAGCGAAGCGGGTCGCGGAGCCTGCACAACACCAGCCTGCAGCACACCAGTCCGCGTGTCGCCGGACCGAACATACTTCGGATAAACCCGACGCACCACATGCAGCACCGGACGGCGGAAGTGCAGCGTCTCGGTCACGTCTTCACCGATGCGAGTCAGCCCTTCCTTTTCGTCGTCCGGCAGATCGATGAGAACCTCATGCCGAGGCAGATGCCCGGGAAACAGTTCCCTGGTGCCGCGACGACGACGCTTCTTTTGCTGTTCCTGTTCGCGGTGCTCTTCCAGAGCCTGCAGGATGCCGGAGCGAGCATCTTCGATGTCGTCGTCGGAATCGAACGCCAGGTGCAGCTGGCCGGCCGCGTCAACAATGTAGCGTTCGCTGCTGCGACCAAAGATGCGGCGGATCAGTGCCGCCAGTTCATCACGACTCTGCTGCAGCTGAGTCCGCAGTTCGGCGTTGGCCGTCTGCAACTGCTGGTTGTTCGTTTGCAGCTGCTCGATGCTTGTTTGCAGTTGCTCGCTGTCTGCCGTGAGCTGTTCGTTGTTCGTCTGCAGCCGGGCAATCTGGTCCCGCTGTTGTTCGCAGAGTCGACGAAGTTCGGCCAGTTCGTTCATGCGAGCCAGGGTAATGATGTTGCTCAATTGCACCAGGTCAATGTGTTCCGCTTTTCAAAAAAGGAAGCAGATTTCCGCGGACCTGTTCTGTCCGCAGAAACCTGCTCGTCGTGAAGGGTGACGATGAGTCGTCGTGATGAGTCGTCGTGATGTTCAGTCGCGATCCTGTGCCTGAAGTCTCTTTCGTCTTCGTGCCGAACGAATGTCGATCCCCTTGAGCAGCATCGCCAGTTCCGTCGAATCGATCTTCACGGCCGGGCGGTCGGCGCTGTGCGTGAGCTGGAACGTCCCAACTTCCAGACGCTTATAAAAAAGTACGAGCCCGTCATCGTCCCACCACAAGGCCTTGAGCCGGTCGCCGCGACGATTGATAAACAGAAACAGACTTCCGTCATTCGGTTCATACCCGAGTTCGGACCTGACAATTCCGGACAGGCCGCAGAAACTTTTTCGCATGTCCGCGGGCCGGCTGTAAAGAAAAATGCGAGCAGTTGTCGGCAACGCGATCATGACTGCGAACCCCGCTGCCCGGGCCGCCCGGCGTTTTCATTCAGCCGATCCACGACAGACAGCAACGCAGCCGTTTCGCACGAGGGAATTTCGACAACCGCCCGACCGCCGAGATGAATGCGAAAACATTCCCGACCCGCCTCCTCAGACACGGGCACGGTCACCGGCACCGGCACAGACACGGGCACAAACACACCGGGCTCTTCCGTTCGCCCACGAATCTTTCGCCGCCACAGATAGAACGAGGCCGTCGAGACACCCTGCTGTTCACAAAACTCAGCAACCGTCAGATCAGATCCATCAAACAACCGAACCAGCTTCTCCCACCGCCGACGAACGGCCGGATCAGGCAAACGAGCCATAAATACCTCCAGGCTATCGAGTCAAAACCCGAAAGCCTAAAGCACTTGTCAACAACGGTGACGATGGGCGCTTACGAATTCCGGACACTCTGCCTTTCCACGGCATAAGTCTCCTCCCAGACGGCATGTTGTCGTCGCTGACGGAGACCTGCAGTGGCCCAGGACCTCGACCAGACGATCCGTGACAACGCCGACGGGCCTGCCAGGGCCGCCGGCGATTCCGGCAGCATGGAGCAGCACAAGCTCTCCGAGCAGATTGCCGCGGATCGGTATCTCGCCTCGAAGAAGGCGGCGAAGTCCAAACGCCTCGGTCTCCGGACCACGAAGATCGTTCCTCCGGGAGCCGAGTGACCGTGCTGACCTGGCTGCGCCGTACCCTGTTTGCCTCCAAACCGGACGTCTGACTCACGGCCGGGTGGCACTGGCTGTGTCGGAGCTTGTGTACTTTGGCAGCGCAGTCTTCACGGGGCCGAGACCGAGGGCCGATTTGGGGACGTCATTCATTCCGGCTACCATCGTCTGCGGCAATGCACTGGCGCAGCCAGCGACAACGCCGACGGGCTGACGTTGGTTTGCCGGCTCAGGCTCGCGACTCTGTCCACGCCGCCGTGTTCAGAACCGCGTTCGGAACGGAATGCTGTCATGGGAGTTTCCATTTCGCGTGCCGACGACGGCCGCCGCCG
>JAWKUA010000055.1 GCA_041398785.1 Planctomycetaceae bacterium
CAAGAGCGACGCATATGCGCACGGAAAAGCCCGACCAGAAGTGCTCGTGGTCGGGCTTTCAGAGATTTTGAGAACCGGTGGGCTGTCGGCTATCGCAGAAACTGCGGTGCCGGAGCGACCGACAAGGCGGTTTGTTCCAGCAGCGATGGGGCCGGAGGTTCTTCGCGAATTGGCAGAGCGGACACGCCGACGTCGTCCATCAGGTGGTGCAGAGCTTCTTCGGCAAGATTGATTTTCGCGATGATTCCCAGCGTGCCGATCTGACGTCGCGGAATTCTGGTCCAGCCGTGGACATCGTCCTGCACGTGATGGAACAGCGCGTCGACTCCGGTGAGCTGTCGCTGCACGGTCGCTCGATCAAAGTTGTGTTCGGCGGCGTGAATCAGGCGAGCGGTCTGATACAGACTGTAGGCTTCCGTGTAGGTCTCCTGAAAGCCGGGGTTGTGGGAATAGTTGTAGTACAGGTCCAGGCACAGTTCGTTCATCAGCACTTCAAGCTCGGCAGCCAGTTGGTCAACGTGTTCGCAGGCGCCGAAGTGAATTTCGGACGGTGCCGGAGGCACTTCCAGAACCGGCGCGGGCAGCAGTACCGTTCGATGCGGGTCAATTCCATGGTGACCGTGGTGAATCGGCCGCACGGGTTCGATGATCACAGGTCGAGTGCGTCGGCACTGAGCGTTCGCGGAAGCAGTGATCAGAATTCCAGCCAGGCTGCACAGCAGTGTTCGTTGAATCGTCATGGTTCAGGTTCCTGTGGCAATTTGAGAGAGAGAGGTGAGTGGGAACTGAACCTTTCTGAAGGCGAAGAGCGTGCCGAAAATGCCGATGCGACGTAACTCGTTTTCAGGAAAAGCCTTGTGAATCACTGCCACAAACTGGGACTAATCGAATGTGCAGTGCTGGCGATACAGGTGAATTCAATATGATGTCACTTCTTGATTGTTTGTGTTATTCTTGTGATCCTTCTTCGCTGCACATTCGCGAGAATGACACACAAAATCTATAGCACGTTGGGCGTGATGCCATCCTGCAATGACACACGATCCGAATTTGAGCCGGCCCTGCAGCTCGCTCACTTCATCTCAACGAGAGTTTCCAGCGACCGGCAGAACGCGCCGAACGCGCCTTCGCCGAACAGGACGAAGCGGACTTCGTCGGGCTGCTTGTGCCACTTGACGAAGTCGATGCAGGTTTTCAGGGAAACGTTGGCTGCCAGATCCAGCGGGTAGCCGTAAACGCCGGTGCTGATGGCCGGGAAAGCGATGGAATCGCAGTTCAGATCCCCGGCAAGCTGCAGGCATTTTCGGTAGGCGGACGACAGTTGTTCGGGTTCCCCGCTGCGACCTCCCTTCCACACCGGGCCGACCGCGTGGAGCACATACTTCGCAGAAAGTCGACCGGCTGTCGAAGCGACCGCGCTGCCGGTTGGGCAGCCGTCCGGGTACTTCAGATCGGTTTCGGCCATGATGTCCGGGCCGCCGGCGCGGTGGATGGCTCCGTCGACACCGCCTCCGCCGGCGAGTTCCGAATTGGCCGCGTTGACAATTGCGTCAACCTGTTGTTCCGTGATGTCGCCCCGCAAAAGCTGCAGGCGGCAGTTTCCGAGCTTGACCAGCATTTCGGTTTCCTGTGAATGTCATCCGGGTTGCGTGTCGCCATCGCGCGTTGGGTGAATCAGCACTCTTCAGAATGCGCAGCGTTGCGGCGTGGAGTTTCGAAGTGAAACGGCGCGGCGTCGCTGTTGTCGGAAAGTCGATTCTCGTATAACGCACGCTCGATTCAAAATCACTGGTCCAAGTGGTGTCCGAAGAAGGAAAGTGTCGCATGTCCAGCGACGAATCCGCACTTGTAGTGGGAGTTCCCAAAGAAGCCGACCCGCGTGAACGACGGGTCGCCATTGTTCCTGCGACGGTTAGCCAGATGAGAAAGTCCGGACTCTCGGTGCTGGTCGAACGCGGAGCCGGCCTGGCCGCTGGTTTTCCGGATTCGGACTACGAAGCCAAAGGGGCGACCTTCGCTGACAGCCGTCGGAATCTGTTCAATACTGCAGACGTGATTGCTCAGGTGCGAGCTCTGGGGGCGTGCGGGACCTGCGGCGAGGAGGATGTATCCAGCCTGCGAATCGGACAGGTTCTTGTCGCAAGCTGCGATCCGCTGACGTTTCCGGAGCAGGTCAAAGTTGCCGCCGAAAAGGGAGTCACGGCGTTTGCCCTGGAACTTGTGCCGCGAATCACGCGGGCTCAAAGCATGGACATCCTGTCGTCGATGGCAACCGTTGCCGGCTATCGGGCGGTGTTGCTGGCGGCCACAGCGGCACCTCGCATGTTTCCGATGATGATGACGGCCGCCGGAACCCTGAAGCCGGCCCGCGTGCTGGTGATCGGAGCCGGAGTGGCGGGCCTGCAGGCCATCGCCACAGCCAGGCGTCTGGGGGCCGTCGTTTATGGCTACGACATTCGTCCCGTGGTTCGCGAGCAGGTCGAAAGCCTGGGCGGCAAATTCGTGGAACTCGATGTGAAGGCCGAAGCAGCCGAAACGAAGGGCGGCTATGCGAAGGAAATGGACGAAGACTTCTACCGTCGCCAGCGGGAAGCGATGAAGAAGGTGATCGCCGACATGGACGTTGTCATCACGACAGCCGCAATTCCCGGAAAGAAGGCTCCGGTACTTGTGACAGCGGAAATGGTCCAGGCGATGGCTCCCGGTTCCGTCGTCGTGGATCTTGCAGCCGAACGCGGCGGTAATGTGGAAGTCACCAGGCCGGGCGAAACGATCGATTACAACGGAGTAAAAGTGCTGGGTCCGGAAAACGTTCCCGCGGACGTGCCGGTCCACGCCAGCGAAATGTACAGCCGCAACCTGTGGACCTTTCTGCAGCAGATCGTGAAAGGCGGAAAGCTGTCGATTGACACCGAAGATGAAATTGTGCGTGACACGCTGCTGACGCGCGAAAAGGAAGTCGTCAACGCTCGCGTGCGTGAGTTGCTGAAGATGGAACCGCTGACCGCGGCGGCCAGCGCGTGACGGATGATGATGCGAATACGTTGATCCCGTTTTCAGGAGCGTGGTGTCGGCCACATTGGCTGCCAGACGACAGCCTGTTCTTCGACGGTGGTTAACGCGACAACAACCAGAGTCCTTTCTTTCAGAACAATGCCAATGCAAGTACTCAGTTTTCTCGCCCAGACCAAAGCTGCGCTTCCGGCAGAAGTCACGGACGCCGCCGGCGAACTCATTGAACAGGCCGCGGCCGGAGCCGGTTCGGGTGCCGCGGGCTCCGGAGCCGGCCACCTGATTCTGCTGCTGACAGTCTTCGCCCTGGCGGTCTTTGTCGGCGTGGAAATCATCACCAAGATTCCTCCCACGCTTCACACACCGCTGATGTCGGGTTCCAACGCGATTTCGGGAATCACGGTCGTGGGAGCCATTCTGGCGGCTGGTTCCGACAACGGTACCTGGGCAGGGATTCTGGGATTTCTGGCCGTCGTACTGGCAACGATGAACGTCGTAGGAGGCTTCGTCGTGACGAATCGAATGCTGGCGATGTTCAGGACCCGGAAATGATCCATTCCCTTCGCAGGTATCACCGCATTCGGTCGCCGCTTCTGTCGCCGCCGCCCTGTTCCGGAACAGTCGCTGTCCGGAACATGAGGTCATCCTGAAACACGCGGCTTTCGACTTTGACGTTTCGATATCAGGGGCAACCCGTTGAACACTGACGTGATTGATCTGATCTACCTTGTCGCCGCAATTCTGTTCATTGTGGGACTCAAGGGACTGACGAAGCCGCGAACCGCCGTGCGAGGCAACCTGCTGGGCGCGCTGGCGATGCTGATTGCCGTGGTTGCGACTTTGGTGCACCGGGACGTCATCAGTTGGACGGGGATCGGGATCGCCATCGCCATCGGGTCCATTGTCGGCGTCGTGCTTGCGCTGCGGATTCAGATGACTGCGATGCCGCAGCTTGTGGCGCTCTTCAATGGTCTGGGCGGCGGAGCGTCCGTGCTGGTGGCCGGAGCGTATCTTGCCGGTCGGGAACACGCGGCTCACGTCGCCAGCGGTTCCTGTTTTGCGGATGTTCTGACCGCCACCGCGGCGTCCGGTCTGATCGGAGCCGTGACGCTGTCCGGAAGCCTGGTGGCGTTCGGGAAACTACAGGAACTGAAGTTTATAAAGGACGTGTCGTTTCCCGGACAGCAGCTTCTGAACGCCGTGCTGGCGATGGGATCGATCGGTTTGGGAGCGTTGCTGGTGACTCAGCCCGAACACGCTCAGTTGTGGTATTGGCTGATGTCGATTCTTGCGCTGGCGCTCGGCGTGTTTCTGGTGATTTCGATCGGCGGTGCGGACATGCCGGTGGTGATTGCGTTGCTGAATTCGTATTCCGGGCTGGCGGCTTCAGCGACGGGTTTCGTGCTGAACAACAACCTGCTGATCATTGCGGGCTCGCTGGTCGGGGCCTCCGGTTTGATTCTGACCCGCATCATGTGCGACGCGATGAACCGCTCGCTTCCGGCCGTGCTGTTTGGAACGCTGCAGGGCGGCAAGAGTTCGCTGTCCGCCGACGAGGTCTACAAGAACGTCAAATCCACGTCACCCGATGAAGTTGCGATGATGCTGGAAGTTGCTCAGAACGTGCTGATCGTTCCGGGTTACGGCATGGCGGTCGCTCAGGCTCAGCATGCCGTGCGCGATTTGACAAACCTGCTGCTTCAGCGAGACATCAATGTGGAGTTCGGCATTCACCCGGTTGCGGGACGCATGCCGGGTCACATGAATGTCCTGCTGGCCGAGGCCGACATTGCCTACGACCGGCTGAAGGAAATGGACGACGTGAATTCGACGATGGATCAATACGACGTGGCGATCGTTCTGGGAGCCAATGACGTCGTAAATCCCCTGGCTCGCACAGACCCGGACAGCCCGATCGCCGGGATGCCCATCATCGATGTCGACAAGGCGCGAACGGTCGTGGTCGTGAAAAGAAGCCTCAGCCCCGGCTTTGCGGGAATCGCGAATCCTCTGTTCGCGGCGGACAATGCACTGATGTTGTTCGGCGACGGGAAAGCGGCAATCGTCGACGTGGTCAAGGCACTGCACGAAGGATAGCCGACTTTCAATTCAGAGCGTTGTCCGTGAAGCGTTCTGACGCGTGGCTTTCTACTCTTCCCGAGGATCCGCAACGTGAACGAACGCTTTGGAAAAGCCGCGGCGTACTCAACGACGACGCAGGTGCCCGTGAAAACCCGTCGCCGGATGCTGAAGTCGCTGGCGGGGTGTGCGATGGCTGCCGCGGTTCCGAAATCTCTGCGGGCGATGACACAGGACACGCGCCGCGTCACCGGGATGGGACTGGTTCTTTACAACTGTTCGATCCGACGGAAGCAGTTGCTGGAACAGAATCGCGGAGTCGACCTGTTCGAGCCGCTGACCTTTCTGAAGCATTGTCACACGCTGGGCGCGGGAGGCATGCAGGCTCAGCTAAGATCGCTGACTTTGGAACGTGTCGGTGAACTTCGCGACTACGCAGCGAAGCACTCACTGTACATCGAAGCGATCGTTTCGCCGCCCGACAGCCCTGACGATCTTGATCGCTTCGATTCCGAGATCCGGACGGCGGCAGCGGCCGGAGCGCTGGCGGCTCGCACGGTCGTCATGCCGGGCCGGCGCTACGAACGATTTCAGACGCTGGCGGAGTTCGTGCAGTTCGAGGCGAAAGCGCAGCGGATGCTGGAACTGGCCGCTCCGATTGTCGAGCGACACCGGCTGCCTCTGGCTGTGGAAAACCACAAGGACCAGCGCAACAACGAACGCATTGCTTTGATGGAACACATCGACAGCGAGTTCGTCGGCATTTGTGTCGACACGGGTAACAGTTTCGCGCTGGCGGAAGATCCTCTTCGGACAATCGAAGCGTTCGCGCCGTGGGCGAAGTCCGTGCACATCAAGGACCAGGCACTTCTGCCCTACGACGATGGCTTTCTGCTGGGCGATATTCCTCTTGGTCAGGGCAGCTTTGATCTGCCGGCCATGGTACGAATCCTGCGCGAAGCGAAGCCCGACATCCGATTCACGCTGGAACTGATTACGCGCGACGCATTGAAGGTGCCGTGCCTGACGAAAGCGTACAAGGCCACGATGCCGGACCTGCCTGCCGAAGATGTCGAACGCACGATGAAGTACGTCCGCGAACACCAGGTCAGCGCCGTTCAGCAGGTGAGTTCCCTGTCCCCTGTCGAACAGCTTGCACTGGAAGATTCGAACATCGCCGCAAGTCTGAAGTACGCCGGCGAGCAACTGAGCCTTTGACGTCGGCCCTCTCGCGTTTTCGAATGGCCGCGCTGGTTCCGGCGTTGAATTGCGTGTGTCTTGCCGGCGGAAATCAGCGTCCCGGCGAAGTCCTGTCAGAATTCGGTCGTCGACATCAGGCTGCCGTCGTTACGGCTGCCAAGTCGCTGCAGGATGTCCCGAGAAATCTCGGTGCTGATCGGTCGGACGCTGCCGTCCGCGAACAGGAAGTTGCTGACCAGCGTGTGATCGCCGCCAAATCCCGGCAATGAATCGCCGGCCGGCCCATCGTCCGTCGAGCCTGGCGGATACGTGCCGAATGACGAGTATCGTCCGGTGGACACGTATTCCCTGTTCAGCCGAGAGCCCGCGTTTCGCAATGTGCTTTCGTCGCCGTTCATCCATCCCAGATCGCTCAACAGGCTGACTTTTTCGCCGACGAGTATTGTTGTTGAAGCGCCGTCAGGAACTTCGATCAGAGACTGCGCACTATTCAGGTACAGCAGTCCGTCGTTGTCGGCGTCAATCGGCACT
>JAWKUA010000056.1 GCA_041398785.1 Planctomycetaceae bacterium
GGCTCCGCGTCAGGTTGACGCCAGTTGCCGGATGGACTCCGGCGGTGGATGGTGCAGGTCAGAATTCTCGCGGCGGTATCGGGAGGAACGTGGTGGATCACGGATCGGTGGCATTGCCGGAGTGCTCTCACCGCACGGGCGTTGCTGAGTCTGTGGTGTATCACTGTTCGCATTCGCTGGTCCGGGCGGCCCGCGGGATGGTGACGGCGGAGATCTGCGGGCTGTGCAGTGTTCGCGAGCTTCCGTCGCAGCCGGTTTCGCGCGACGGGAAGACGCGGCGTCCGCCGCGGTTGTGGAAACAGGCGTGGAATGTGACTCAGGCGGTGGCCTCATTCCTGGCGGACGGCTGCCGCACGCTGGATGAAGACGCTTACCGCCGGCGTCTGGAGATCTGCGAAGACTGCGAGCAGCGGCAGGGCAACCGCTGCATGAGCTGCGGATGCCAGCTCCTGGTGAAAGCGCGGGGCAGAGCGTTTCAGTGTCCTCTTGGAAAATGGCCGGATTGATGGTGTGCGCTGCGGGCAGTGGCGTTGAGGTGATTTGGTGGCGGCCTTTGTATGGCGGCGGAAAAGACGGGGCCATCCATAGTTGACGAGGAAAAGACGGGGCCATCCATAGTTGACGAGCGTGAGTTTGCCGATTACCATCCGCTCTGGCAACCGCAGTGCGGTGTCGCTTCTTTCAGTTTTCAGTTGTTCAAGAGGCTGTCGTCATGGCACGAGTGAATCGTCGGGAGGTGTTGTCGGAGGATGAGGTTCAGGTGGTTCACTGCATCAATCGCTGTGTGAGGCGGGGGTTTCTTTGTGGGATGGACCCGGTGTCGGGGCAGGACTACGAGCATCGGCGGCAGTGGATTCGCAATCGGTTGGAGTTCCTGGCCGGGGTGTTTGGCGTCGAGGTCACGGGGTTTGCCGTGATGAGCAACCACTTTCACGTCGTGCTGAGGACTCGGCCGGATGTGGTGGCGGGATGGTCCGACGAAGAAGTCGCTCGGCGGTGGTGGCAGTTGTTTCCTCTGCGACGCAATCAGGACGGATCGGCGGCGGAACCGGCCGAGACGGATCTCAATGCGATCATCAATGACGCCGCGACGCTCGAAGAACGCCGCAAGCGGCTGTCGAGCGTGTCGTGGTTCATGCGGTGCATGTCGGAAGTGATTGCCCGCATGGCCAACGCCGAAGACGAATGCACGGGCCGGTTCTGGGAAGGCCGCTTCAAGGCTCAGGTGCTGCCCGATGAAGAAGCCATTGCCGCGTGCATGGTCTATGTCGACCTGAACCCCGTGCGAGCCGGTCTGGCGGAGACTCCGGAAGACAGCGAGTTTACCAGCGTTCAGGAACGCGTGGCCGATCTGAAATCGGCGGAGCAGATTTCAGACGACAGCGTTCAGTTATCAGAGCACGGCGCGAAGTCGGCAGCCGAACAGGCCCCCTCATCCGCCCTTCGGGCACCTTCTCCCCCGCAGGGGCGAAGGGACACGGTGGACGCCCGCGTCGAACACGGCCCACGAGCCGGCTGGCTGGCTCCGGTGGAATTGGATCCAAAGCGAAAGAAGGTCCGCGAAGAATCCAACCCTCGCCGAGCCACCAACAAAGGCTGCCTGCCGATGACTCTGGCCGAATACCTGCAACTCGTCGACTGGACCGGCCGCCAGCTTCATCCCGGAAAACGCGGCGTGATTTCGGAGAACGCTCCGCCGGTTCTGGAGCGGCTGGGAACGTCCGAGGAACTCTGGCTGCATACGGTGAAAAAATTCGGAAGAACCAGAGCTGTGACAACGATGCGGTCCGGAGACAACGTGACTGCGGTGGGTTCGAATCGAAAAAGGTCCGTGAAGCTTGCATCCCCTGCGTGAGCGGCGAACATCCGGCTTGATGCCGCACGTCCCGTGCCTTCATCCTCCGGCACCGCCACGGCGACACATGCTTCACCGTGCAAAGCCACGTCCATGGAACGCTCGCCAGACCTTCCCGATCCGCTCGTGCAGATTGTCGGCCCGACCGACAACTGGATTCTGCAGAAACTGTCGTCCGTGCTGGTCGGCAAGCTGCCGTATTCGAAGTTTGCCGCATGGCGTCCGGATCGCCAGGGCCGTCTGGCTTACTATGTGAACTATGCACTCTATGAGCGGCCAAGCGGGCTTATCGATGTCGGCTTCTTCACTCACCGAGACGACACTCACGACTTTCTGGAACGCGCCCGGAGCATTCACTGCTGCGTCTGCATGGCGAGTGTCTACGCCGACTGGCTGAAAGACCGGACGCCGCGCGAGGTCGCTCACATTCGGATGGGCTTCGATGCTTACCGCTACCGGCCGAGTCTGGTGCTGGGCGTCATCGGCCGGCTCGATCATCCGCGGAAGGGCCGGCACCTCGTCGAACGCATCCGGCAACTGCCATTCATCGAACTGGTCGCCACAGAAGGCATGCTGCCTCAGGAGTCACTGCGGGAACTCTATCAGCGTGTGGACTACGTCCTGATCCCCGCCACGGTCGAAGGCGGCCCGCTGAGCCTGCTGGAAGGATTAGCAATGGGCAAACCGGTGATTGCGCCGGAAGGAGTCGGTGCCGTTCCCGAACTCTGTCCAACCGAACGCATCCTGTTGTATCCGGCAGGCGACGCCGAAGCACTCACGCAACTGGTCACCGACTGTTACCGGAAAAAGCTGCAGCACGCCGCCGTCGTCGCCGATCGCAGTTGGGACCACTGGGCGGAGGACCATCACGCTCTGTTCGTCCGGCTTCTCAAAAACAACGGCATCACCATGCCGCCACCCGGCCCCGGCTTCCGCTTCGGAATGATGCGAGAACTGGATCTCAGTTCGGACAAAGGGATTTCACCGTCCCAGGATCTCACAGATCTGGAAAGCGCCATCGACCGCGCCGCCGCGTACCTGTACTACGACATGACCGAGCCTGCTCGTGCGATTCTGAAGCTTGCGGCAAAACGGTATCCCCAGGTCGATCGACTGATCGCGACGCTACCCCAGACCTGATACGGCAGCCGCCCACGCCGGGGACTGCTCGTCGAGCAACGTTGTGCTCGTTCGCTTGCACATCCACCATTCGGTTGACGTCGACAGGTGCTCCCGACGACAGACTTCTCGCTGCAGCCTCCAGACAACCGTTTCGGGCAAACAAGGTAGGCGCCCATCGGCATCAGTCGTCTGTGGGCCGGGCGTGGTCAGGATTTGATGGACCTATTGAGCCGGTTCAGACGGCGTTCCAGGCGATTGCGGTCGCGGCGGGCGGCCTGTTGCCGACGTTCCTCGACGCGGCATGCGCGGATCGACTCCGGATTAGACCGGGCCCACACGTCCGGACGCAGAACCCCGGTGCCAGTGCAGGAAACGATGCAGGAATCCCCTTTAAAATCGCGGGAGACTCTGTAAACTGTGGACGTGCCGAAACTCTGAAAGCCAGTGTTTTCCCTGATCCACGCACCCGCAGCAGCGGCCTCCGGGGCCAATGAAGCATCTGGTCTCGCAGGTGGTATTCGCACTCGAAACACCGAACTCCTGTACCTGATCGGCAGTCAACTCGTTTGTCTCCGCCCTCTTGCTTTGGCAATCGAATTCCTGAGAAACTCGGAATCCACCGCAAGGTGCTGGTACGTTTTGGCGACTTGGGAAGCGTCGGCGTGCCCCATGAGAATGGAGACCGTCACGGGATCGACTCCATTCTTCAGTGCGGTCGTGGCAAATCCGTGTCTCACTGCAGTGGCACAGAGACCAGGGATGGGCGTCTCTGCTTTTTCCAATCGTGCTCGAAGCCGTCGGAACCGACAGTTGACAGAATCTTTTGTCCACGGATTTCCGTCCATGTTCCGCAACAGTGGCCCGTCCGGCTGCTCCTGGCAGATCCTTGCGACAAGCCGACAGGCTGCTTCCGTCAGATAGATGACGCGAGGAAATCGCTTTCCCTTCGCATCAGAAGCAGGCAGGACAATTCGGGCAGCGTCAAGTTCGCAGTGCCGGGCCTCGACCAGCTTCGCCTCCTGCGGCCGAGCACCGGTTTCGCTGAGAAACTGCAAGTAGTCGCGGAACTGCTGGTCCGCGACCTGTTTCAGGATCAGTTCGAACTGGTCGACGCTCACAAAAACTTCACGGCGCCGCGGTGTCGGACGTTCAACCGTCAGCAGCGGACTTTTCTGCAATCTGCCATCCCGGACAGCCCAATTGAACACTCGCTTCACGGCTCGCACGGCATTGTGCTTCGTCGTGTCGTTCCACCGCTTCTGGCTGTCAAGCCAGTTCGTGACATGAAACGGCTTGAGATTGCCGATCAGCAGCTTCACGCCCGTTGAGCGGATGAACGACGAAATGAACTTCTGGTAGAAGTCATACGTCTGTGCAGAACGGTTCTTTTGACACCACTCAAGGTAAGCGTTGGCCAGCGTTGCAACGCGGTCACCGTCGCTGACGGGAGCGTCATCGGCCATGAGTTCGTGGTACCGCCGGAAAGCTTCATCCTTGTCCGGCCCGAGCTTTTGCATCCGACCCTGATGATGCACATACCACGACTTGTGAGACTTCTTGAAAAACGGCTTTCGCATCGATGCATCCTCCTTGTCCCCGTTTTGGGGACAATTCTGGGGACATCCTTCGCTGCCGGACCCGTTTCGTCAAATCGGGGTGACACGATTTGAACGTGCGACCTCGTACTCCCGAAGCACGCGCTCTACCAAGCTGAGCTACACCCCGTGAAAACACCAGCGAGGATGCGACCTATCCCAGAATTGCGATTCACTGCGCCGGAACTTCTGAAGTCAGACGAAGCAGATTGAGTCCGCGACGGGTCACCACGCCGAGGCCGGCATTCTAGCGGCAGGCCGTGTTCGTGCAATCGATGTATCTCGTTGCCCCGCGATCGGCCGGCACGCAGATTCCCGGTGACGCAGTGTCGAAGTTGTCGTGAGGCATCACTGTATACCGCGATCGGGGCAGAATGAGACATTCGGGCTCGCAGGAGTATGAAGAGCGAAAAGTATCGGCGTCCGCCGCGGCCAGTATAGACAGGTCGGCATTCTTACGAGCGAATCGGCGGTGAAGAAACGCCTCGCCGCCATACTGTCGGGCGGAAACCGAATGGGCATCCGAACATCGGAGTCCACGCTGATGTGGCTCTCAGACACGAATCAAATGTCGTTCGGCAGCGCTGGCGCTGAACCTTGCGGTGTTGGAGTCGATGGACTGGATGATCTGAAGTCGTGCCGAAAATTGCGACTGCGAGATGTCGTCGAACGGCTGTCTCAGGACGGGGCCATTCTGAGAACTGTGGTGGCTGTTGGTTCGAGCCTTTCCGTGGACAGCCAGTGGACCAGATCTCGTGCAAACAGTTCTCTGGAAGCGTCGAATTCGAGAGTATGCCGTGCTTCCGAATAGCAGATCTGCGTCAGGTGCCGGATGGAGAACGTCGCGACTCGTCGCCGAGTTGCCGCGTTGTCGATGATTTCGTCGTGTCCGGCCAGCATCACGAGTGTCGGATGGGTGATGCGATCCGCGTTCTGTCGGATGATTTCATCAAGGTCATTTCCGGCGTTCAGAAGACCGCTCGTCACATGGTGTAGTGCCAGGGGGTCGTCGGCGATGAACTTTCTGCATCCGGCATCGTCGGTGAACAAAGCCGGATCGCTCAGGGGGATTTCAACCGACTTGTGCCGAACATCATGCCGCCGAGCCAGGTGCAGCCGAAGCCGCTGCCACCATGTCGGACACAACTTCGGCTCCAGCCCCGGATACAAGAGCGCCAGGCGATCGATGAGTTCCGGATACGTCGCCGCGAATGCCGCCGCAATCTTGCCTCCCCAACTCACACCCAGCAACGTCACCGGCACATCTCCCGGCCGATGACAGCCCGGCTTGGCTGCCTGTGATTCCGCTTTCCAATTTTTCGCCAGCCGCACCAACTGTCGCACATCGTTCAGCAGCCGCATCCCGTGATCGGCATGACCGCGCAGGCGACCGTTGAGTCCCGAACCTCGCCGGTCCGCGAAGTACACGTCGAAACCTGCGTCGGCCATCCTGCGCGACGAAAACTCGTACCACGCGGAGTGGCTTTGAATGCCGTGCAGTGCAACGACAATTCCACGGCGGATTCCTGTGGCCGGGTAGTGCCGAAAATGCAGTGTCATACCGTCGGACGTGGTAAGTGTCCTTACGGCCTCCCGTGTTTGCATGTCGTCTTTCAATGAGCCACTTGTCCGGATGAACAGAGAATCGCGTTATTTCGTGCCGACTGAGTACCGTACTGCAATCACAGCAGGCGTCGGCCGAAGGCCCGACCGCGACTGCCGGTTTCAGAACTCGAATCCGTGTCTTAGGCGAGCGGCAGATGATTTATGCTGGCCGCGGCGGACGCCGATATTTTTCGCTCTTCTTACTCCCGCGAGCCCGAATGTCTCATTCCACCCCGCTCGCGGTATATTACCTGCCCGCGAGCCGCACGGCGCTAGCCGCGGTTGTGCCCGCATTCAACCGGGGCTAGCGCCCGTCGACTGGCCGGTAGATTCTCATCTGCCGCACGCCTCAAGCAACATTACATCGCAATCGGGTGTCCCGGTACCAGCGAATTCGAAAGCTCAACGACGGAGAGGCAGGAAGAGTTGACGACTGACCTTGAACGA
>JAWKUA010000057.1 GCA_041398785.1 Planctomycetaceae bacterium
TTGACGCAGCCATTTGCGGACTGCCGTCTCACTGACATCGCAGGCTTCCGCGATCGCGCAGTTGCTGAAGCGGGTCGCCAGGGAGCGCAGATCGTCATCCGTCGGCCGAAAGAAGTTCGAGTCGGTTTTGATCTCGTACTGCATCGGTTGAGGATCGACGACCCAGCCGTGGCGATGCCGCTTCTGCACGGATTCCAGGAGTTCCCGCAAACCGGGAAGCAACGGGATCTGCTGCAGTCGGCCATTCTTCTGTGACGGCGGCACAACGATCGTGGCGTGCTGACCGCTGCGGGCCGGCCACACCGGATGAATGTGCCGTTCGTCGTCCCACGAGAAGTCCATGAGGTCGCCGATGCGAAACGCCGACTCCCACAGGACACGCAAGGCGAAGATCCATGACGGTGCGGATTCCTTTCCGACGACGTCAGGAACGGCTTCGAGCATCCGTTCGAACTCTTCGCCGGTGACCGGACGACCCTTCATGACGTCGTCCACGTCGAGCTTCTCGACGGCCGGGATACTGTCGATCCAGCCGCGTTTGGCACAGTGACGGACGAAGGCCATGACGGCACTCATCATGCTGTTGACCGTGTTCGGTGAACGAAAGTCATAGATACTTTCGTCACCGGCCAGCAGCCGGTCCTGCAGATACTCCAGCATCTCCAGCGTCATGACTTCGCGGACGGCCAGTCCTTCCGGCAAACCGCGATCCTGGCGATCGCCTTCGAAGATCCGTTCGGCGATGTTGATGCGGGACATCGCATCCGTGAGCGATCGTCCGCGCACCCGCATGCTCTTGTGACGCCGATAGCGGTCACAGCAATCCTGCCACGACTGCGGCGTGCCCTCATCCGACGATGCAGGCACTCTTGAATCCGCCGCGAGCGTGGATTCCAGCGTCGCCGTGATCGCGCCGCCGGAGGCGACGTACTGCCCGTTCAGTAACCGCTCGCGGCATTCCCGCAAAACACTGCGTGCTTCACGACGATCCCGCGTGCCGCAGTTGCGGCGAATGCGTTTGTGCTGAATGGGACAGTAGAACTTCAAAACATAACCGTTCTTGTCAGAGCGGCGCAAAGGACGGTTGGGATACAACTGCACGTTGCCGATTTCGGGTCGCCTCGGCATGAGGTTCTCCTTTCTGTTGCGTACATGGTTGTTTCCTTTCCGCGTTCCTTGAGAGATGCTCGATGAGATCCTGCCCCGTCACCCAACGCGAGTGACCGATGACTGTGTAAGGCAGGCCATCGTCCAGCATTCTATCCCAGAACTTCTGAGAAATCCCCAGCCGCTGCAGAACGGAATGCTTGCTGTAGGCTTCGTGGACGCTGATGACGCCGGCATTGCGATTGTCTTTCATGGTGACACCTTGTCTGAGTTTGTGAGGAAGCCGGGGTTCGTGAGGTGAAGTTCGGTTGCTGGTGGTTGTTCGGGGCAGCCTTGTTGGATCCAGTTCTGGAGTTCGGCGAGGTTCCAGCGGGTGAGGTGGTGGCCGAGTTTGATGGGGGCGGGCATGCGGCCGGTGTCGGTAAGGCGCTGGACGTGGCGGCTGGAACAGGACAGCAGCTCGGCGACTTCGGTGATTGCGATCAGACGAATGGACGCGTCGATGACGGACGGTTCGTCGACGGCGTTCGTTGGTTCGGGTGGTGGAGTGTCGGTCATGGTGAAAGTCCGGCGTGGGGACGATCGAAAGTGCTTCAGCCTGGCAGGCGGAAGGATTGCCGGCAGTCGGGGCAGACGGCTTTGTGGCCTCGGTCCGCGGCGGACCAGTCGGAATCGGAGTCGCAGTGCGGGCAGGAAACGGTCAGCGTGTCTGGATCATCCGGTTCTTCGTCGGGCAGCGATGAGCTGCGGGCGAAGTCCTGACTGAACGTGGCCAGCAGGAAGTTCTCGCCGGAGGTATCGAACCGCCGGCCTCCCTGAAACACGTAGGCCGACACCTGCCAGTTCCACTGCGGACCGCCGGTCGCCAGACGCGTGAATTCGATCGGATCAACGCGTTGCTTGAGCACTCGCTGGGCTCCGACGTTGTCGGTGTGGCTGGCCCATTCGCCGAGCTTCGACGACGTGCCCGTGCTGATGTTGGCTCCGTGCCAGACCCATTCCTTGCCGATCAGTTCCGACGCCCATGTGTTGGTGGTGGGCGACGTGTTCATCTGAAAGATCTTCGTGTTGAGATTTCCCGTCAGCGAATCGATGGCGACCTTCGCCTGATGCGGATGCTGCGACGACAGGGCGTGGTAATACGTGTCGAGGTTTTGCGTCAGGTACACCGTCGCACAGCGGAAGCCTCGGGCGACGGTGGCGAAGGCAGTGTCGGTTTTCAGCAGCGTGAGCTGAGCTTCATCCGCCCACAGGAACACGGGACGGCTGCTGTCGGTGATGCGGCGTTGCGTCACCGTCAGTTGAAACAGGTACTTCCAGATCGACGCCGCCAGCACTCCGACGGTTTGATATTCCAGCACGGGCAGATCGACGACGATGATCTTTCCGTTCAGACAATCCAGCGGCGATACATCGGTGCCGGTCGTGAACAGTTCCCGCAGCGAACCGGTCAGGAAATAATCGGCGAGCGACAGAAACGTGATGGCCACACTTTGCCGTGTGTCGTGCGGCAGGTTGGGCCACGTCACGCACCAGAACTCGGTCGCGTGATTCACGTCGTGCCGTTCCATGTCCGTCGCCGCGCGTTCCATCGCGAGACTGATGACGTCGCAGCAGTACGACGTCGAATGCCATGCCTTCGACGCTTCCAGAATCTCCCGCTGACGTTCGGTGAGCTGCTCCTGCTGTTCTTCGAGCGGTTCCCAGGCCTCGACCTGATCGGGATTCGTGGGAGCCGACAGGACAAGCTTCTGAAGGTCGCTCATCGAGACATAGTCATTCGCCAGCTTGAGCAGCGTGAAGCCGTTCCGCAGCAGCATTCGCACGGAGTTCGTCCAGAACGGATCGGACGACGACTTGCCGCCGTCCTTCTCCTGACTCTGCAGGATGGTCTCGACCAGCGACACCAGGTTGAACACCAGACCTCCGCCGCCGGCGTGCTGGCTTTGGTAATCGAGAAAGTTGAAGCACAGCTTGTTGTCCGTGCGGTCGCTGAAGACGATCAAATCGTGTTCGCGGCCGGCGTCGATGGCGTAGCGTTTCCACAGGTCGCAGTCGTCCGGTTTGGCGGTCAGCACCAGTCCGCCGAAGCGGGACGGATGCCGCAGAAACGAACGCGCGTGAGATCACCGCTGCCGCTCGTCTTGCCAAGAACCAGTGGCACCGAAGACGGCACAGCCCGCAAAGGCGTCACGCAGCGTCCAGGATTCGCAGGGCCGGCCGCCGTCTTCCGCCCAGTGCAGCAATGCTGCGTCGAGATCGACTGGCTGGTAAGTCATGTGAAATACTCCCGAAATTCAGTGAGATAAGATGCAGCGGTCCGCGGCGGACCGCTGTCGTTGTGAATGCGCCGCAACGCACGGATCGTCAGCGTGAGCGAGTCGACTGCACCTGGCGTTGTCGCTGCACCTGCTGTTGTTTCTGAGCTTGCACGGGAGCCGCTTTGGCGACGCGGCTGGCCACCGATGGTTTCGGTGCCTGAGCGGCTTTCGTCTGAGTGGCTTTCGCGACCGATCCGCGAGTCGCACTGATGCGTTGCGACGTGGGCGAAATCGAGTTGCGTGAGGCTCGCAGGCGTTCGAGGTTGATCTGATTCGGTGCGATGGGTTGTTTGGCGGTATGTGGTTTCGTGGTCGGCGGTTTGGTGGCCGGCTTCCTGGCGGCGACGCTCGGTTTGTGAGTGACTCCGGCCGACCGCAGTGTCTTCCCGGCGGCGACGGCCTGTCGCCTGTCACCGGCGGAGAGTTTGCCGGCGACTGACGGCTTCGGTGCCGCCTGCCGAACCGCGGGCCGTGACGGTTGAGCGACGGTTCGCTGCTGCGTCGCCGCCGGTTTTCGGATGGCATTGCCGACAGCGGCCATCGACTTTGCAGCGACCTTCTTCGTTGCGGCAGCCGCCTGTCTGACGGCCGGTTGCTTCACCGCGTTGCGGACGACCGAACCGGTCTTCACGGCCGCCTTCTTCGTGGCGGACACGGCTTGTTTCAGAACGGATTGCCGCGGTGCCTGCTGCGGCACCTGTTGTCGTTGTCGGGACATGATTGTGGCTTTGCAGAAAGAGGAAGGAGTGAATCAGAAGACGGCGTGCGGTTGGCGAGTCACAGTTCGTCTTCATCGTGTTCCGGAAGACCGAGGCGGTCGCGCATTTCGGCCAGCAGCTCAGCGGCCTTGCGACCGTGCGGCAGATCGGAAAACTCCGTGGCCGCCTGTTCGTAATACTGCAGTGCCAGATCGACGAGTTCCTTCTTCTCGTACCAGCGAGCCCGGTTCAGCGCTGCCTGAGCCTTCGCTTCCCGCTGTTCGTCCGTGTCGGCGGGTTTCGCGGCGGCTTCTTCGCTCCGCCGGTCCACAGGTTCGAACGTGATGCGTTCGACGGCTTCCTGATTCATGCCCCGCAGCCGGTCGCCGGGAGCGTCAATGCCGGGAGCCGCGGCGTACAGGTTGCCGCTGCCGTCCATGGCCATCCGCATTCGCAGCTCACTTTTTTGCATCCGGGCGTTGAAGATTCCCGACCGCGGCACGTTGCCCAGCACGCGAATCTTTCTCAGCACAATGCACCAGCCGTTGACGTGATCGCTGTCGTCGACGTGGAAGTGACCTTCGTACCATGCCGTCGCCACGCGGCGTCCTTCACCGTGGCCCAATGCCAGCACCGCCTGACACAGATTGCTGTCGGGGTCTTCCTGAACAAATCCATCGCCACTCCACCTCGTCGCCAACGCTATTCCGCAGCCTCCGTAAAACCGCTTGCGACGCTGCGTTTTGTCGCGAACATAGGATGCGAAGGCATCGCGTGACGTGTCGACAGTTCCGCGGCGGATTCACGGGCGTACCGTGGAGCTTCTCACCGCGACTGGTGGCGTGCTCAGTGGCGGACCGCAGTTCGCACGTCGTAGCGAGGACCGGTCGTAAAACTTTCCCGTGAGAATCGTCTGGTTGTTGCGATCCGGCTTGAGCGGCCACCCGAACGAAACTGCGGCTTGAATTCACCTTGCGGATCAGTCTGCTGGCCGACCGAGTCATAGATCACGAACCTCGCCGGAGTTTCGGCGTGAGCAATCAACAGCCGCAGATAGTTCGCTTCCGGCCGGACTTCGAGAACAGTGATCCGAATCGGCAGCGTCACGTCCGCCGTTGATCGTGCAGTCATGCTGCCCTCACGACCCTGTTGCAGCAGTCCCCAGCCGTTGGCCGGAGTGACGTCCCGGTTCGCTTGATCGCTCGACGAGGACTTCCGGTTGTCAGTGTTCGCCGTAGCGTCAGACGTTGCAGTGCCTGAACTGCCGCCTGCGTTGTTTGCTTTGTCTCGCTGCGTTGCCGGCTGGAGCGGTGACTGCTGAGCGGAACTTTCTGCTGCCGGCCGCGCGGGTTGAGTCGGTCGAGGTGCCGGAACGGAGACTCCCCGGTACACCAGATCGAACGTTTCGTCGTTGTTCGCATAGCCCGTGAGCCGTCCGTTTTCGCAGCGCAGGTACACATTGTCCTGCGTGGTCAGGTTCTGATTCAGGCACCACCGCGGGCCGTCGCGATCACTGATATCGACCAGGCCCGACTCCTTCTTTTGCAGCCTGATCGGATGGGCTTTTCCGGCGAAGATCAGGCCGGAAAACGGCACGCGGTACTTGGGCTCATCGAGCGATTGAAACCAGACAGTGAAGCGGCCCCCGAGATCCGCCGGTCCGACTTCCAGCCGCAGCGGATGACGATACCAGTCCTTGTATTGCGAATGTCCTTCATAGGTGCCGGCATGAAAGGTCGAATCGACGACGCGAATCCGTCCGTAGCCTTCGTTCGTATGCGTGGCATCCTCGAAGGGGCTGCCAGCGCCGCCACCGCCGGAGTCCGTTCGTGTCTGGTCGTCGGGACTCGTTCGGTTCGTCGTCGGCACGGGATATTCCGGGGGACGCGGCGTGGTGACGATGACAGTTCCCGGCCCGGGGTAGCCGCCAGACGACGGCCGTCGCCGACCGGAACCTCCCCACTGCAGAAACAGAAACACGGCAATTGCCAGTCCGATCATCAGCGGCTTCCGGGTAACGATTTCCTTCCACAGTTCGTTCGCCAGTTGCGGCGGAGCAGCCTGCTCGGCCGGTGCCGCCTTGCGTGTCCGCTTTGCTTTCGGTTTTGCCACCGGCAGTTCATCCGGCAGCTCATCCGGCCGTTCATCCGACGGCGCGTCCGGTTGGCGAACCACTTTGTTCGCAGGATTGCGTTTCCCGGCACCTTGTCGTTTCCCGCTCGGTTGTCGTTTTGCATCAGTCATGCTGGTTTCCTTTC
>JAWKUA010000058.1 GCA_041398785.1 Planctomycetaceae bacterium
GTATGGGTTCATTCCGGGAAACGGCGACGGCATGAGATGCTTCCTCGGTCAGTTGTTGCTTCCACGATTCTACCTGCACTGCAAAGATGGATCGAAATTCGTCTCGCCTGGAACTCGACGTGTTCGGGAATCCATTCCGCGATTCATGGGCGAGTTTCAACTAATGATCTCATTCACAACCCGCCCATAAACATCGGTCAGGCGGAAATCTCGCCCCGCGTGGCGGAAGGTGAGGCGTTCGTGGTTCAGGCCCAGCAGATGCAGAATCGTTGCGTGCAGGTCGTGGACGTGAACCTTGTCCACGGCCGCTTTAAAGCCGAATTCGTCGGTTTCGCCATACGTCATGCCGCCTTTGACGCCGCCTCCGGCAAGCCACATTGTAAAGCCGTGGTGGTTGTGGTCGCGGCCATTGCCGTTTTCTGATGTCGGTGTTCGGCCGAATTCACCTCCCCAGATGATCAGCGTGTCTTCCAGCAGGCCACGCTGTTTTAGATCGGTCAGCAGTGCGGAGATGGGCTGATCGATGTCGGCACACAGTTTCGGCACGGTTTCGTTGTGGCCCGAATGTGTGTCCCAGGGCTGGCCATTGCCGAAATAAACCTGCACAAAGCGAACTCCGCGTTCCACCATGCGACGAGCCAGCAGGCAACCGTTGGCGAAGTGACCGGAACCGTAGGCGTCGCGAGTTTCCTTCGTTTCGCGGTTCAGGTCGAAGGCGTCGCTGGCTTCGAACTGCATGCGGAACGCGGTTTCCATCGACTGAATGCGAGCGTCCAGAACCGAATCACCCGGACGCGTCGCCTTGTGATCCGCGTTAAGCTGCTGGAGCAGATCAAGCTGACGTCGCTGAGTGGCTGAATCCCATTGACTGTTGCGCAGATGCGGCACCATCTTGTCGGCTTCGATGGTGGAATGGTTGATGTAAGTTCCCTGATATGCCGACGGCAGGAAGGCGCTGTTCCACAGGATCGAAAACCGCACCGGTCGTCCCGGACACAGCACGACGTAGCCGGGCAGGTTCTGGTTTTCGGTGCCAAGCCCGTACAGAAACCACGCTCCCATGCTGGGTCGAGTCGGAATGATCGTGCCGTTGTTCATCTGCAGCAGCGCCGGTCCGTGGTTCGGGTTATCAGCGTGGAGTGAATTCAGCACGCAGATGTCGTCGATGTGGCGCGCCAGCTTCGGCAACAGTTCGCTGACCTGTACGCCGCTGTCTCCGTGCGGACGAAAGCGAAACGGCGAAGGCAGCAGTCCGCCGGTCGGCCGTTCCGTCAGCAGGTCGGCTCCGGCGGGCTTTTGTCCGGCATACTTTTTCAACGCCGGTTTGGGATCGAACAGATCCGCCTGAAACGGTCCGCCATTCATAAACAGATGAATGACGCGTTTGGCTTTTGCCGGGAAGTGCGGGCCATTGGTCGCGGGTGTCGCGGTTGAACCCGTCGACGCGAGTGCGCTGGCGGCCGCGATCATGCCCATGCCGCCTCCGAAGTTCTGCAGCAGGCGACGGCGGTCGAGTGTGTTTGGAAGCATGAATGGGAACTCTCGTAGAAATCGTTGCGAGCCCGGTGCCTTGTCAGCATCAAATGGTTGCGTTGTGTGCCACTGGCTGTGCCAGTGCGTCTGCACTGCGGAAACCACTGGCAAAGCCAGTGCCACACAACAAAGCATGTTGGCCAGGGCACTAATCCACAAACAGAAATTCGTTCGAAGCCAGCAGCGCGTGAGTGTACTGCTGCCAGCGGGCGGTTCGATCATCGCCGGTGGAATCGCCGAGATAGTCGAGTGCCAGTGATCGCTCCCGATCCGTCGGCGATCTCAGGAATAGCAGCCGGTAGGCTTGAGTGATGCGGCCGATGTCATCATCGGGAAATTCCGTTTGCAGTCGATCGGCCAGCGCACGCGACTGTTCGGCCAGCAGTGGGCCGTTCAGCGCATAAAGTCCCTGCAGGGCGGTGGTGGTGAAGGATCGTTGCGGGCTGTGCTGATTTGGATCGGGAAAATCGTGGATCTGCAGCGTGGTGGACATTTCGCGACGATGCACAGTTCCGTACAGCGTGCGGCGGCGGTTGCCCGGTTCGTCCAGGCTGAGAGATTCTCCGCCGGTTGTCAGGTCGAGCGTTCCGCTGGCGCTCAGCATCGCGTCCCGCCAGGCTTCGAAATCCAGTCGACGCCGGTTTGCTCGCGAGTACCAGCGGTTGTCCGGATCGGCGGCGAGAGATGCTTCGTCGTTGACAGAAGACTGTTGCCACGTTGCAGACAGCAGGATCTCGCAGTGCAGATCCTTGATCGACCAGCCGCCGGCGATGAATCGCGCGGCAAGGTCGTCCAGCAGTTCCGGATGGCTGGGGCGATCGCCCTGCTGTCCGAAGTTGCTGGGCGTGTTCACGAGTCCGCGTCCGAAATGCGCCATCCAGATGCGGTTGACGATCACGCGAGCTGTCAGCGACGCCGCATCGGTGGTGATGGCGCGGGCAAGTTCCAGTCGGCCGCTGCCATTCTGAAACGGCTGCGGATTGTCGGACAATACGGTCAGAAACCGCCGCGGAACGATTTCACCGGGACGGTTCGGGTTGCCTCGAACAAACAACGGAAGATCCCGCGGTCCGGGCCGGTAGTCGAGCCGCGTGCCGTCCTGAGCCGTCGCGCCTTTGCGTTCGACGTAAAGCGATTCTTCGGCCATGCCATTGGCCAGCAGGACATCATAGTGCGGCGTGGCGGCCCTGATTCCGGCGATTTGGTTCGTGAGTTCGGCGATTTTGTCGTCGGGGACAGGCTTCTGTTTCTTCAGTGCTTCCACTTCCGCTTCGATCTTCGCGACGTCCTCCTTTGCTTTGCGCACCGGAGCGTACAGATCTTCCGGAATCAGCGGTTGTTCGGCTGGCCGGCAGCTCGCGAAGACTCCCGCCAGAGCGTAGTAATCTTCGGAACTGACCGGATCGAACTTGTGGTCGTGACAACGAGCGCAGGCGACGGTCAGCCCGAGAAACGTCTGGGAAACTGCGTCGACTCGTTCTTCCCATTCGTCGGCGACGATCACTTTGATAATTTCGCAGGGAAGCTGCAATTCCTTCCAATAGGTGGGGCTCAGGCTAATGAACCCCAGCGCCGGCAGGTCTTCCGGACCGGTTTCCGGCATCAGGTCTGTGGCAAGCTGCCGATGGACGAAATCGTCAAACGGCATGTCGCTGTTAAATGCAGCGACGACCCAGTCGCGGTACAGGTACGGCCGGCCTCCCTGTTCCAGCCAGCTTGCGGTGCGATCCGTGTACCGTGCCGCGTCGAGCCACAGCCGAGCCCACTTTTCGCCATACTGCGGCGAATCCAGCAGCCGGTCGACCAGTTGTTCAATGGCGTCGGCGGAATCGTCGCCGACAAACGCGTCAACGTCTTCCGGCGAGGGCGGCAGACCGACGAGATCGAAGCTGAGTCGGCGGATCAGCGTTGCCCGATCGGCAGCAGGCGAAGGTTTCAGCCCTTCGCGTTCCATGGCTGCCAGCACAAACTGATCGAGTCGGGACTGTGGCCACTTGTGATTCCTGACGTCGGGCAATGGCTGCCGGCGGGCGGGTTGAAACGACCAAAACTGCCGGCCGGCGTCAAAGTCGATTTCCTCATCGGCAGAACGCGGCGACGTCGTGGAAGCGGGAACGGGAGCGCCTCTGCGAACCCAATCGGTCAGCAGCGAAATCTCTTCCTCCGACAGTTTCCCGTCTGGCGGCATTTCGATATCGCCGCCGTAGCGAATGACCTGCAGCAACAGGCTGTCGTCGGGCATCTCGTCGGCAAGCACCGCGCCGCTGTCGCCTCCCTGGCGAATCGCATCCGCGGAATCCAGTCGCAGTCCTCCGTGAACCGTTTTTGCGTTCGAGGAATGGCAGGAATAGCATCGCTCCGCGAGCAGCGGACGAATGCGGGTTTCGAAGAATTCGACGTCCCGCGCGTCGGGTGCGTGCTCATCGGCGGCTGTCGCTGCGCTGGCGACGATGGCGGCACAACAAAGCAGCAAACGAAGTTGCTGGAAAGGACGGACGCCCATGAGCCTTCTTTCCGACGACTGTGGCAACCATCGCGCCACGACTCCGCACGCGGAAGGAAAGTCGATGATTGCCCGACCCTGACAATATCAGAGCAGTCGGCGTCGGCGAAAGCCAGCAATTCAGGAATTGGCCCTGGCGGCACTCTGAATGCCACGAACGTCCGCGACAACCAGCGTTCCGGTGCGTTCGCTGCGGAGCGTCGTCTTCCGCGGCATCTGGTCAGTCAGAAACCGCCGAGCGTTCCACAGGCAGGCAAATCAGATAGGCGAACAAATAACCGTAGAACGCCGTCAGCAGCGTAACCGCCATTCCCCGGCCGAGCTGTGAGGGATCATCCATGGCCGACAGCGTCTGGATGACTCCGATGATGACTCCCACCCATCCGGCAGCGACGAATCCGCGACGCCCAGTTTCGGCCGCCTGTCGCACTTCGGAATGTCGGGATGAATCGCCGCGCCCGAACAGCGCTGCCACGACGCGCAGCACGGAATTCAGTCCATGCGCTTGCCGCCATGATTCCGCCGCCGACAAACGCGACAAACAGAATCCGAAGCAACGTCGACAAGGCTGGCGGCTCCGGACCCGAACACCAGCTCCGAATACTCCCGTGATGCAATCAACAAACCAGGCCATTTCATGGGAGGTTCCTTTGGGCAGCCTTCGTACGAATTCGCGGCGACACGCGGCACGTGCCCGAACACAAGACGGCAGCCATCGCGGAATGGCAGCTTGCCGGCGACTCGTCGGCAGCACGGTTCACTATCAATCGATTCCGCTGCGGAGGCTGCATCAGTGATCGCGGGAGGATTGATTGGCGGGCCGGGAATTTTCCCGTCGTGGTCGCGACGATTGCGCAGACGGCTGCAGTGGCACGGTCTGCTACAGCGGCTTGTTGAACACGACACGTTTCGTCGAACGGGCGGGTCGGGGAAAGCGCACCGCTGCTCTTCAGAAATCTTCCTTCAGGCCGAACTGGCGGTACCGCACGTTGCGCGGGTCCATCGTGTGCCCCCAACTGACTTCTGTCACGGCGACTGCGAAGGCCGCGGCGATTCGGGAACGTTCGTCCGGACTTGGTGTCCAGCGTCCCAGGGCGATCGCTTCCACGCGATCCGCCGGAAGACTGGCCCGCGACGCAAGGTCCTCGATCCACAAGCCGGATTCTTCCAGCAAAACGTCAACTGTCTTCACTGTGATACCCATTTTTGGGGATTGCTTGTCCCATCGCCCGAGCCTGGAAACAATTGTTTTATTCAAGTTCCGCCGCGTCGCAAACAAGCGGAGTCCCGTTTTCCCGCGGCGCGATCGAATCCGGAAGTCGCGATCTGCCGATCGTCGCTCCGGGTTCGGGCGAACCGGGATATCGGCGTCCTTTTGAACACCGGCTTCCTCTTCCTGCCCACTCCTGGTAGAGTGACGCGGCGCATTCCAGCGGAGCGGCCTTTTTCGCGCTCCGTACCGGTGGTTTTTGACGTTACCGGGACCGCCCCGGAACTCCGGGAAGTGCCCGTCGGGTAACGATAGTCGATCGTTTCCCGCGAACGACAACAAGTTCCGCGGGATTTCACTGAAACAGGAAACCGTCTCCACTGATCGCGGTTGTTCGCGATCCGGAGCGCTCCCTGCGGGGGCCGCCAGGGGAGATTTTTCAGGTTGAGGAGAGAGTGCATGTCAGTCACGCTGGACAGAACGCCTACCGTCCCCGTCGCGGAATCGATTGAAAAGCGTTATCCGTTTCCGGGACTGCCCACGACGTGTGACGGTGCCGAGGCCGTCGTCTGGGTCGAAACTCGGGTTTGCCAGGGTTCCGGAGCTTACCCGATCACCAGTTCCACCACGATGGGCGGCGGCTTCAATGCGGCGGTGATGAATGGCATCCGGAATCTCTGGGGCGACAAGCTGGTATTTGTCGAGCCGGAAAGCGAACACAGCGCGGCCACGTTCTGTGAGGGCTTCGCGGCGGCTGGCGGACGCGTCACCAACTTCACGTCGGGGCAGGGACTGGTCCTGATGAAGGAAGTGCTGTACACGATCGCCGGAAAGCGGCTGGGCATGGTGTTCAATATCGGTGCTCGCGCGCTGACCAGTCACAGTCTGAA
>JAWKUA010000059.1 GCA_041398785.1 Planctomycetaceae bacterium
CGATCGCGTCGCAAGTCGAAGTCCCACGGATCCGCGGGCGAAGAGCCGGACCACGATGGCAGCGTTGAGCAGGCAGGAACAATCATGAACTGGCAGACACCGCTGACGATTCTGATCGTCCTGATTGCGCTTGGCGACATTGTTCGCCGGCTGTGGGTGAGTCTGTCCGGACGAAGTCAGCCCGGCTGCGGTTCAGCCTGTTCCGGGTGCTCCGGCGGTTCGACACAGGAGCCACAGATCGTGTCGCTGGGAACCGGGTCGCCGCGTTCGCATTCCGCGGAGAACTGAGTTCACCGGCGCTGCATGCGGACAACCGCGCAGAGCGAAACCGTTGGGACGAGAAGACGTCGGCCCGAGCCCGTTATGAACCTTCCGGAACGATAATTGGCTGCGGAGTAAATCCGATGATCAGAAAGGCGAGCGTCAGCCAGCCCAGGATCGTCCGCGTTCGCCCCAGCGGCACGGTATCGTCGGCCGTCGGCGGGTGTCTCGGCCCGGTCAGCAGCAGCAGCACGATCAGCAGCACATAGGACACCTTGTTGGAATAGACCATCGCTCCGACGCCAAACGCGATGACACTGAACGCCACCCAGTGGGCCTTTCGTCCGATGAGCGTATACAGGATGTGCCCGCCGTCGAGTTGTCCGACGGGAAGCAGGTTCAATGCTGTGATGAAGATTCCGACCCAGCCTGCCATGTAGAATCCATTGTGCGTGATTTGGCCACCTTCCGGCAGCGGGCCAAGGATTCGTTCGATCATCCACACAACAATCAGCGGCTCACCGAACCTCATTCCGACCGCTTCCGGCGGAATTACGACAATCTGCGACTGGCTGATTCCGTAATACAGAACCGGCAGCGTGACGATCAGGCCCGCCAGAGGACCGGAGATCGCGATGTCGAACATCTGTTTGCGATCCGCGGCGCCTCGACCCTGGAAGATCACGGCGCCCATCGTGCCCAGGGGTGGAATTGGCAGCGGAATGAAATAGGGAAACGACGCGGGAACACGATACCGCACGGCCTGCAGAAAATGGCCCATCTCATGGCACAGCAGAATGGTCATCAGCGGAATGCTGTAGGTGAAGCCCTGAAGGGTCAGCTGCAGCATTAACTTCAGCGCTACGGCGGGCTCGCCACCGAAAAGCGATGGGATCAGCAGCAGTTGACCAAATCCGGAACCGGCCAGCGTTGTGCTGATGAACGTCAGGACGAACAGAATGACGGACGTTCGAAGCTGTTTTCGGCGAGCCTTCCGGCGCGCGGCCCACTGGTATCGGTTGACGGATTCCGGATCGGGAAAGGGATATCCCGGCGGCATCTGAATCAGGACCGGCGGGTGTCGTACCGGCACGTCTCGCGATTCTTCGGCATGGCGGGCGACAAGAAAATCCTCGTCGGAGGCGCGTGGATGCGGTGCAAAATCACCGTCATGCGAACTATTCGGAGATGTCATGAAAACGTGAAGACCGGTGGAAGTTCAGGTCGGATTGAGATGAGTAGCGGGAGTGGCTCATAGTAGGTCGATTCGCCGGAAATGGCACGCGTTAAGGCGTGCGGCATCTGAGAATGGACCCTCCCGCACAGCGGGAGCGAGGATGATCGGCGCGCCGATCAAACGAGGGGGAGGGTCGGCCGGACCGTGAGTTCCCTGCCAGCCCTCCCCGCGATCGAACGCCTGAACGGCATTCGATCGGCGACCCTCCCGTTGAAACGGGAGGGTGAAACAATTGCCGCTCTGCTCGGGTAAATTCTTCTCTGCCGATCGCTCAAGATCCAGCCGGTTGCTGCGACTGATGTGCCATGTGTGGGCAGCCGATCCGGCAACCCGGCTGCATCCTATCCGTTATGCCACTTCCGCCTTCAATTGCAGTAGTTGACAAGAAACTCGACGTCCCGAGAGGTGCGATTTCGTCATTGTCTGGAAAACAGTAAATTACTGCAATCAATAGGTCTGTCAGAGGAGTTTGCATGTCTAGTCGATCGCTCATCATACCGCTTACAATTGCCTGTTGTGGATGCGGAACTCTCTCAAACATCACACCGTGCATGATTCCGCCTCACCATTTTGAGCCATACGGAGGAGTTCGCAATTCCTGGTTCATTGCTCGCCACATGGGTGAATTTGAGCGAGACGACAAGGCTCGGAGTGATGATTCTCTTAAGGCAATTTCGGACGGAGCAGGAAGCGTCTACTTTACAGCGGTTGACGTCCCGCTCAGTGCTATTGGTGATACGTTGACGCTACCATTGGTCTTGAATGGCCATGCTCACGCAAACGGGATCCGAAAAGCTGATAGTGACTGACCGACATTCATGGCGAACGAATGTGCCACAGAAGCAATGCGCTTCTTCAGGCATAACGCCCAATCGGCGGCAACTTCGCGCCGCATAACGTGAATCGGGGCCGTCAATAGTCGACGGGGCAGCGTTGCGGATATGCTGAGCCCTGTCTACTGCGGGCATCGTGTGGTTCGCGCAGTTTCGAGTATCCAAAACGCCTGTCGTCATGGCATTCGTGAATCCGCGGAAAGTGTTGGCTGACGATGAGATTCGGGTGGTCGGCTTCCTCGGTCGCTGTGTGAGGCGGGGGATTCTGTGTGGAACGGATCCGGTATCGGGGCGGGACGACGAACTTTGGCGGCGATGGAAACGGATACGTGACAAGTGAACAATCGCATTGCAATCCTGATGCTTGCTGTGATATTCGCTTCCGCTGCCGGCATAGCAGTGTGGCTGGGCATTCTTGACACTTCGACTTCCGTACCGGATCACGCCCGACAGGACGCAACTTCAGAAGAAACCGGCCCGGTCGCGTCGGTTGGCGGCGGCTTCGGGACGGCACCGCTGAGTTCATCGGATGAGTCACCGCTGGCGGCTGTTCGTTTTTCGGAAGTCAGTGGCGACGTTGGCCTGGACGTCCACTACGTCAACGGCGTGAATCCGGATCTTCCGGGACTGATGATTTACCAGAGCATCGGCGGAGGCGTCGCGGTGATCGATGCTGACCGCGACGGGTTGCCGGATCTGTTCTTTCCGCAGGCTTCTGTCGGCTCACCGCTGGATCAGCGTGACTCTTCCGCCACGGACGTTCTGATTCGCAATCGATCGGGTCGTGCGGCGGACGTGTCGGCGATCGCTTTGCCGACAGATTCGGACTACGGCTGCGGCGCGGCTGCGGGTGATGTCGACGGCGACGGGTTCCCGGATTTGTACGTCACCAACGCGGGAATCAATCGCCTGCTGCACAACAACGGTGACGGAACGTTCGATCGGCTGCCGAATGAGGGGATTTCCCGTGACGCTCAATGGACGGCGTCCGCAATGATTGCCGACTTGAACGGCGACGGCTTTCCCGAAATCTATGACGTGAACTATTGCGGCGGCGAGCGGCCCTACACTCAGGTTTGTATGAGAGAATCCGGCCAGCACCCGAGAACCTGCATTCCCACGGAGTTTTCCGCCGCGGATGATCGACTGCTGCTGAATTCCGGCGACGGCAGCTTTCAGGATGTCAGCCAGGCCGCCGGCATTCTGATTCCTGACGGCCGGGGCCTGGGGATCATCGCCGCAGAATTTGACGGGACTGCGGGGCTGGATCTTTACGTCGCAAATGACATGACAGCGAATTTCCTGTTCCTCAACCGCACGCCGCAGGCAGGTTCTTCACCGCTGTTTGAAGACCACGGAGTTGTGTCCGGTACCGCGTATGATTTTGACGGCAAAGCTCAGGCATCAATGGGCATCGCCGTGGATGACGCCGACAACGATGGTCTGCCGGATTTGTTCGTGACTCACTTCTACAACGAATCGAATACGTACTACCACCAGCAGCCGGGGTTCTATTTTGTGGATGAATCTGTCGCCGCGAACCTGCAGTCGGCGGCCATGCAGACACTTGGCTTCGGGACTCAGTTTCTGGACGCTGACCTGGATGGCTGGCCGGACCTGGTCGTCGTGAACGGTCATGTCGATGATTTTACGGAAACGGGTGTTCCGTATCGCATGAAGCCACAGTTCTTCCGCAATCGCGGCGGACGTTTCACCGAACGGCCGGCTGCCGATGTCGGTGCATTCTTCGCCGCGGAACAACTTGGCAGGGGACTTGCGAAGCTCGACTGGAACCGCGACGGAAGGGAAGACTTTGTCGTTTCGCGGCTGATCGACCCGGCGGCGCTGGTCGTCAATGACACGTCCGTCACGGGGCACTCTGCAATTCTGTATCTGACTGGACGGATTGCTCGCGATGCCATCGGCGCCAAAGTCACCATCACTGCCGGCGGTGTTTCCAGAACCCGGCAACTTGTCGCGGGCGACGGATTCGCCAGCACCAACGAACGCCGCATCGTCTGCGGCCTGGGAACGGCCAGCCACATCGATTCGCTGCACGTGATCTGGCCGGACGGATCGGAATCGTCGTACAGTGATCTTCCGGCGGACCGCGCCTGGCGCCTTGTGCAGGGTGTGGGCACGGCGTTTGAACTGCCGGCGGAGGCGCAACCGTGAGCGTTTCTCAGCAGCAACCGGACAACGTTCGACAGCAGGACGCCGCACGTTCGCCGCAGCGCCGTCGGCGATGGCTGCCGATTGTTCTGGTCGGCGCGGCCGTTTGTGTCACGGCGATCGTGGCCGCTCGACCGATCGCCGTCTGGTATCAATTGCGTCTCGGCGGACAGGCGCTGGCGGAACACGACATCGTCGCGGCCGAACAGCACTTCGCGTCGGCGGAACGCATCGATCCGAACAACGCGGATGTTCAGTTCCGGCTGGCTCGCGTCTGTCGCCGAAAGGGAGAATTCCAGCAGGTCCGTGAACACCTCGATCGTGCCAAAGAGCTGGGGTACCGCGATCCGCCGAGACTCGAACGCGAATGGTGGCTGGCTCTGGCCCAGGCGGGTTTCATCAATCAGGTGGAACCTTACTATCCGCAAATGCTGGCGAATCCCGGTGATGACGGAGCGGAAATCTGCGACGCGTTCGTCACGGGCTTCTGCCTGAATCTGCGTTTTGGTGAAGCGATCGCTTTGCTGAATGCCTGGCAATCCGATTTCCCCGACGACTACCGTCCGCATCTTCGGCGAGGTCAGATTTTTGCCGGTCAGAAAGACTGGGCTCAGGCCCGACAACATTTCGAAGCAGCGCTGGCACTGTCGGCTGATGATCCCGTCGTTCTGAAATCCCTGGCGGAAGCCCTGCATTCTCAAAGCGAAAATGACCTGGCACTGAAACATCTGACGAAAGCACTGGAACGAACTCCGGACGACATTGAAACTCTGCTGTGCGCGGCGGATGTGCAGAGGGATCGGCGTGAACCGGAACAGGCTGTCGGCTACCTGCGTCGCGTGTTGAAAAGCAACCCCGGCCACTTTCCCGCTCGACTGCTGCTGGCAAAGCTGCAACTTGCGGCGGGGCAGACGGACGAGGCCGCTCGACTGGCGGAAGAACTTGTTCGCGAATGGCCCGAAGACTTCGCGGCCAACTACCTGCTGGCTCAGGCACTTCGCGCGGTCGGGCAGAAGGACCGTTCGGAAGAGCTGTTCGCTCGATACGCTGAACTGATGAAGGTCCGCCCGGAAATCGACCGGCTGCAGCGCGAAGTGGAAACGCATCCGGACAACGTGAACGCGCTGTTTCATCTGGGAGAATTGATGCTGCGTCACGTTTCTCGGGAAGAAGGTGTGTCGTGGCTGGAAGCCGTCTTTTACTACGAACCGGGACACGCCGGCGCGCATCGGGCACTGGCCGAGTATTTTTCCGGGATTGGTGACCAGGCGGCGGCAAATCGACATCTCGCGGAGCTCGACGCGGCGACGTCACCGGCCGGTCACGAAGCGTCAGGCGCTGCAAAAGGTGCCGGCGAATAGGCGCCGTCGCGGCACTTTCGATTTCGAGTGCGATGATTCAGCAACGCTTTGGATTTTGCGAATCGTTCGCTTTCCGGGCATTCGCTCGATTTACCGGAAGCAGACCGCGAAGTGAAATCGAAAGCGGCGACCAGTCGCCGCACTCCAAAGACGTCGCCCGCCTGGGAACT
>JAWKUA010000060.1 GCA_041398785.1 Planctomycetaceae bacterium
GGAAGAACGCGAGTACTGGGCGTTTCGACCGATTCACCGTCCTGAAGTGCCGGCTGTTCGCGACGATCAGCGGGACCGCGTGCGAACGGCGATCGATTCGTTTCTGTTGTCGGAGATGCCGGAAGGGCTGACGTTCGCTGACGATGCCGACCGTCAGACTCTGATTTTGCGAACATACTTCGACCTGACCGGGTTGCCACCGAGTGAAGAAGACATCCGCACGTGGACCGATCATCCGTCCGGAGACTGGTATTCCGAACTGATCGAATCGCTGCTGGCGTCGGAACGCTACGGCGAGCGCTGGGCGCGGCACTGGCTGGACGTCGCGGGCTATGCAGATTCGGACGGCTACACCGTCAACGATCCGGAACGACCGTGGGCATGGAAGTATCGCGACTACGTGATTCGGTCGTTCAACCAGGACAAGCCTTTCGATCAGTTCATCACCGAACAGCTGGCCGGTGACGAACTGGCGGGGCCTCGTGAGGGCGACCTGACTCAGGAACAGATCGAACTTCTGGCCGCGACGGGATACCTGCGAATGGCGGCCGATGGAACCGGCAGCGGCGAAGACAATCCCACGGGCCGAAATCAGGTCATCAGTGACACGATCAAGATTGTCAGCACGTCGCTGCTGGGACTCAGCGTCGGCTGTGCTCAGTGCCACGACCATCGCTATGACCCGATTCCGCAAACGGACTACTACGCGATGCGAGCCGTGTTTGCTCCGGCGATGGACTGGCAGAACTGGAAAGTGCCTTCGCAGCGAATGGTTTCACTGTACACCGAAGCCGAACGACAGAAGGCCGCGGAAATCGAAGCGGAAGCCGCAAAGATCGGCGAAGAGCGATCCGCCAAACAAACGGAATACATGGCTCAGGCGCTGGAAAAGGAACTTCAGAAGTATGCGGAACCGCTGAGATCACAACTGAAAACGGCGTACGAAACGGCAGCCGACAAACGCACTCCCGAACAGGCCGCACTGCTGGATCAGAATCCCAGCGTGAAGATCACTCCGGGAGTTCTGTACCAGTACCTGCCTCAGGCCGCTGAAGATCTGAAGAAATACGACGCCCGCATTGCTGAAGTTCGCGGTAAGAAGCCGCCGGAAGAGTTCCTGGCAGTACTCACCGAACCGGAAGGACATCTGCCGGAAACTCATCTGTTTCATCGGGGCGATTTTCAGCAACCGACAACCGTCATGACGCCTGCCGCGCTGACAGTCGCGTGTCCGGAAGACGCTCGTGTGGAGTTTCCGGTCAACAATGACGCGCTGCCGACTTCCGGGCGTCGGCTGGCCTTTGCCAAATGGCTGACCGGCAAAGACAACCCGCTGGTCGCGCGAGTGTTGGTGAATCGCATCTGGCTGCATCACTTCGGAAAAGGCATCGTGCCGACTCCAGGAGAATTCGGGCGGCTGGGGACAGATCCCACTCACCCCGAACTGCTGGACTGGCTGGCCGAAGAATTCATGCAGCACGGCTGGAGCGTCAAGCACATGCATCGCGTGATTCTGTCGTCCACCGCGTGGCGTCAATCGTCCGTCAAAACGGCGATGCACACGTCGATGGATCCCGACAACCAGTACTATTCGCGTCAGGCGATTGCTCGACTGGACGCCGAACTGGTGCGTGACCGCATGCTGGCGACGACGGGTCGCCTGAGTTCGCAGATGTTCGGTCGTCCGGCTCCTGTAGCGGAAGACGACGCCGGGCAGGTGGTCATTGACGACAACGAAACTCGCCGAAGTCTGTACGTCAAGGTTCGGCGATCTCAGCCGGTGGCCATGCTGCAGGCTTTTGATGCTCCGGTGATGGAAGTGAACTGCGAGATTCGTCCGGTTTCGACCGTGGCCACGCAGTCGCTGATGCTGATGAATTCCAGTTCCGTGCTGAACCACGCTGCTAACCTTGCGGGACGCTGCCGAGCGGAAGCCGAAGCACTTGCGGCCGATCAGCTTGCCGGGCTGCCGGAGCTTCCGGAAGCTGCGAAAAGCCCGTGGCAGTTTGGCTTCGGAACGTATAACGAACAGACGCGACAGACATCAAACTTCACTCCGCTGGCTCATTTCACCGGGTCGCAATGGCAGGCCGGGACTGCTCTGCCCGATCCCCAGTTCGGATGGGTGCTGCTGAATGCTGCCGGCGGTCATCCGGATGTGCCGGAACGAGCCGTGATTCGTCGCTGGGTGGCCCCGGCTTCGGGAACGCTGACGATCGCCGGTTCGCTGCAGCACGGCAGTCCGAACGGCGATGGTGTTCGAGGACGAGTGGTCAGCAGCCGAGCGGCTGTGTCCGAAACCGGCAACGGGTCGCTGGCCGACTGGACATGCTTCAACGGCAAGGTCGACACTCCCGTTTCCGCAACGACGGTCGAAGCCGACGACACGATCGACTTCGTCGTCGACTGTATCACCAACCAGACATCGGATTCTTTCCAGTGGCCCGTGACGATTTCCTTCACGGCCACCAACGGAGAAACTCAGTCGTTTGAATCGGCCGCCGGCTTTCACGGTCCCGGCGAATCGCCGGAGCTGCTGGCCGGACAGGCCGTGAAGGCGTGGCAGCTTGCTTACTGTCGAGCTCCGGAATCCGATGAGCTGGCCACATCGATAGCATTCCTTTCTGACCAGATCAAATACCTGCAGGCCAACAGAAATCAGTTGCCGTCGGGCGTCACCGAATTTCAGCAGGCGCTGACGGACTTCTGCCAGGTGCTGATGACATCCAATGAGTTTCTCTACGTGAAGTGACAGGATGGAAACCATGACGACATCAGAATCGTTTTCGCGTCGAGCGTTCCTGCAGAACCACGCCATGGGCTTCGGCTCGGTTGCGCTGGCCTGGATGCTTCAGCAGGAATCCGCCAGCGCTGTGCCGCCGGTTGTGAAACAGAAGCCCGTCACCGACCTGAAGCTGCGAACGCCGAGGGTCGAATCACAGGCTCGGGCGATGATTTCGCTGTTTCAGCACGGCGGTCCGGCTCATATGGACCTGACCGATCCGAAACCGCAACTGACGAAATACGACGGCACGGAATACAGCGAAGACATCCAGTTCAGCTTTGTGAATCAGGCCAGCAAGAAGCTGTTCGGCAGCCCGTTTCGGTTTCGAAAACACGGTCAGTGCGGAACCGAACTTTCCGAACTGCTGCCGCACACCGCCGGTATCGTCGATGACATCTGCCTGATTCGCAGCATGCACACCGGAGCCAACGGGCACGAAGTTTCGATCCGTTACTTTCACGGCGGCGTTCCTGCGATTCTGGGACGGCCGCACTTTGCGTCGTGGCTGCTGTACGCTCTGGGATCGGAAACTCAGGACCTGCCGGCATATATGGTGCTGACCGATCCGGGTGGGCATCCCGTCGACGGCGTCAACAACTGGTCCAACGGTTTCATGCCGCCGCTGTTTCAGGGAACGGTGCTGAGACCCAAGGAGCCGCGCATTCTGAATCTCGCCGCGCCGGCTCACCTGCAGGGAACTCTGCAGCGGCAGAATCTGGACCTGCTCAGAAAACTGAATGCTCGACATCTGCAACAGGCCGGAGGCGACGGCGACCTGGAAGCTCGCATCGCCAGCTACGAACTGGCTGCCAGAATGCAGACCGCCGCCACGGATGCGCTGGATATCAGCCAGGAAACTCAGGCCACGCAGAAGCTGTACGGCATTGATCAGGATGCAACTCGCGAATACGGCACGCGCTGCCTGATTGCTCGGCGACTGGTCGAACGCGGAGTTCGTTTCGTGCAGCTGTTTCTTGGCGGACAGCCGTGGGACAATCATGGCAATATCCAGACGGCTCTGCCCGCAGTGTGCAAACGAGTCGACCAGCCGGCAGCGGGTCTGGTGACCGACCTGAAGCAGCGAGGACTGCTGGATTCGACCATTGTTCACTGGGGCGGAGAAATCGGTCGTCTGCCTGTGACTCAGACGCTGGAATCCGGAGCCGCCGGACGCGATCACAACGGTCAGGGCTTCAGCATCTGGCTGGCCGGCGGCGGAATCAAAGGCGGCATGACCTACGGCAACACAGACGAATTCGGCCACCGCGCCGTCGAAAACGTGGTGACGCCGAACGACTATCAGGCGACTCTCATGTCCCTT
>JAWKUA010000061.1 GCA_041398785.1 Planctomycetaceae bacterium
TCGACAACGCACGGATCCTCGGTGTTCTCCGTGGCTCCGGTGCGCCAGGTAAGCCTGGCTGTTCTTGTCAATTGAAAGGTATTGACCATGGTAAGCGCTCGTTCGCCGTGTAGACAACCGGGCAGTTCAGACGAGCAATCGTTGAGCTGAAGCCCCGGAAGTCGAAGACGTCAGCCGTAACGCAAGTGAACTCGATTCAGCCTCGTTACACACATGGGAGTGGCCACGCTTTCGGAGATGCCGAAGCCACCACTGATCGTGAAGCAGCGAGCACACGCAGCGATCAGGCTCCCCGGGGTGACTGGAGACAGCGGGCGTCAACAGAACAGTCAAGGAAACTGGGAGACCCGCACGGCAGCATCCGGGCCGAGCATGCCCGGATGTTCCACGGTGACGCGGGAATCAATAACCGTGTCGCTGGCCGGTGCGGGAGTCGGAGCGGGGAATAGTAGTCAGGAAGTCGGCTAACCCCGATGGAGCGAAGTCCCCGCGGCAGAAACATGCAAGTCCACTCACGCTCAGGAGAACCCGCTTGGATTTCGATCCCACTACGGAAGATCTGGAAGAGGAAGACAATGTTCCCGTGAACACGACGCCGGACGATCCTGCGTGGTGGTCCCGCAAGAGCACGGTCCGCCTGCCGGTGAAAGTTGCCGAGCTGCGGTGGAAGCTATATCAGAAGGCCAAACAGGAACCGAAATTTCGATTTTACGCGTTGTACGACCGGATCTGCCGATCCGACGTCCTGCTGGCCGCATGGTGGATTGTTCTGGCGAAGAACAAGGCGCCGGGTGTTGATGGGGTGACGTGCGGGGACATCATGGATGGCCCCGGTGGCGCTGCACAGTACCTGAGCGACCTCGAAGAATCGCTGCGAACAAAGACCTACCGGCCTGACCGCGTGAAGCGTGTGTACATTCCGAAACCGGATGGCCGGAAACGGCCTCTGGGGATTCCGACGATGCGTGACCGGATCGTCCAGACGGCGGCTCTGCTGGTTCTCGAACCGATCTTTGAGGCCGACTTTCTGGATACGTCCTTCGGGTTCCGTCCCGGCCGCAAGGCCGCCGACGCCCTGGCGGCAATCCGCGGACACCTGTCGCAGGGATATCGGTCTGTGTATGACGCGGATCTGAAAGGCTACTTCGACACGATCCCGCACGACAATCTGATTCGGGCTCTCAGGATGCGCATCACCGATCGCTCGGTGCTGAACCTGATCCGGATGTGGCTGGACTGCGAGACGGTCGAGACGGATGACGAAGGCCGCACGCACTTCAGTCGGTCCAGTACCGGGACGCCGCAGGGTGGAGTCATCTCTCCTCTGCTGTCGAACGTGTATCTGCACTGGTTCGAATATGCGTTCCATCGGCCGGACGGCCCGGCGCACTGGGCAAAGGCGAAGATCGTCCGCTATGCGGACGACTTCGTGATCCTGGCTCGGTGGCAGGGTGACCGACTGCGTAACTGGATCGAACAGTTGCTGGAAGGTCGTTTCCGCCTGACGATCAATCGAGAGAAGACTCGAATTGTGAATCTGAATACCGTTGGCAGTTCACTGGACTTCCTTGGCTATACCTTCCGCTACGACCGGGATCTGAAGGGCCGCGCTCATCGCTACCTGAACGTCTTCCCGAGCCGCAAGGCTCAGGCGAAGGCCCGTGAGGCGATCCGCGTCCTGACAGGTCCGAAGCAGTGCTTCAAGCCGGTCACGCGGATGATTGCCGAGATCAACCGGTGGCAGACGGGCTGGACCAACTATTTCGGGTACGGTTACCCGCGGGTGGCGTTCCGTGCTCTCCACAGTTACATCGTGGAGAAACTGACCCACCACCTGCGACGACGAAGCCAGCGAGCCTACCGCCCTCCGGCAGGCCAGACCTTCTATGCTCACGTCCATGGCCTCGGCCTGCGACGTCCGTGACCGGTCTCTTCGCGACTTCCCTGACTACACCTCTGACTGAACGTCTCTGCGAAAGCCGTATGCGGGAAATCTGCACGTACGGTTTGAAGAGGAGGAGGGCCCGACCTCGGTCGGCCCTCCTTACTCTACTGTTTCAGTCCGGCGTTTCGCTGCGGCGTTGCTATTCAGAGGCGAGCCGCTGAAGATTTTTCGCCGCGATGTTTGTCGGTGGATTGTCTTTCGCAGGCGACTCGCGCAGACAGAATCAGCTGGTTATCGAGAAGGCGGATGATCGAGACAGTTGCCAGGAATCGTTCGTGAAATCCTCGAACGGGTTGATGTCCGCAAGAATTCGGCCGAGACCGTTTGCGGTTTCTCTTCACGTAACAGAATTCCGGCCACGCCTGCCGGCAGGCTTTTTGCGGTTCTCTTCGCGATTCCGGTAGCTGCCGATCATTGAGATCAACCGTTCTTCGCACCGTTTCGCTGAATTCCGCCTGGCGACAGGGATCGACTGACCGCGCATGAAGACGCCCGGTTTCGACAGAAAACCGGGCGTCGCGTGGTGTGACAGTGTCTGCAGCGATCCGGCGTCTATCGCACCGACTGCGAATAGGTGCGGGCTGTTCGCGGTGCGACTCGGTACGTCGCCGGCTGAATCGGCACGCGAACATTCATCGAGGTCTGCGGCGTCGGCACCAGGCTCGATGTCGACGGGTACTCGTGATCGCCCGAGATATCGCCGGTCGGATACGGTGCTGACATGTAAGGCGTCGCGATTTGTGGCGTGGTGTATGTCGGAGCGTAGCCGGAGCCGATCATCGTGGGAGCCGGCGCGGCGTACGTTGCCTGTGGCACCATTCCGGTTCCGTATGCCATCGACGACTGGCCCCACTGATACTGAGTCTGATAGGTCGTCTGCGGCACGTACTGTGTGACGGCGCGATAGGTGGTCACCGGCACGCGGACGGCTGTCAACTGCGGCTGTGGAGTCATGCTGACGCAATCGGAACAGCCAGGCTGCACGGGAGCGGGAGCATACGAAGGAGCATACATCTGTGGCTGGTAAACCGGCGGAGCATACATCTGCGGCGCAGGCGCGTATCCGTATCCGCCGGCATAGGGAGCCGAATAGCCGCATCCGCCGTAGCCCATTCCGTAGCCATAGCCACCGTAGCCATACCCGCAGCCGCAGCCCCAGGTGAACGGATTCAAAAGTGTGAACGGGAAGAAACAGCACGCCTGTGCGGCCGACGCGCTGAACGTCGCGACCACAAAGGTCAACAGGGAGATCCAAAGTGTACGTTTCATTTCAGTTGATTCCTCGGCCCTGAATAGTGGCGATGTGTGGGAAGCCCGCCGGACTGATTCAGATTCTGGGTGGAAAAGGTTACCTGATCTGTGTGATCGGCATTCCGGGACAGCAAACTTAACGGAAACCGAAGATTTTTCAGAATTGACTCAAGTTCCCGCGTGGCAGGGATTTCCACCGAATCATCTCGCTGGTGAAGGTGTCATTTCGGAATCAACGGCCGAATTGATCTGAATTTCCCGTGACCGCTGCTATACATCGCACACCACGAACCGGCGGCACCGCCTGCTGTCGCCCATCCCATTCGCGGCGACGGCGTCGCGACCGGCTGCTTTTGCCGATTCACGCGATTGACGGCGCGGCAAAGCCATGTCATTCAGAGATCACGGGACACCGACGATGCCTAATGCCATTCGGACGGATTCAGAGAACAATCGAACCACCGGTTTCGCTCGACCGGGAATCTACAGCGGCCGTCCCGGTTCGGTGGAACAACAGGTTCACGACGGAGACACGTTGTTTGTTCAGCCGGACGGGAATCTCGGCGTCCGGCTGTTGGGCATTGACACTCCGGAAATCAGCTTTATGTTTCCGTCGCCCGGAGGCGGATTCGTCGGCCTGGACGACGATCGCTGGAACGAATTCCTGGCGGCTCCGTTTGATGACCGGTGGGGAGCGTTCTCGCGACCAAT
>JAWKUA010000062.1 GCA_041398785.1 Planctomycetaceae bacterium
GGAGGTCGGCGGTCGCTTCGATGTGATCGAGCGCGGCTTCTGTGGTGTCCAGCAGCACCTGGTTCGACAGCGATGCCAGCAGTTTCGCGGACGGAGCGAACTCCGGATCGGCTGGCCGGTTCGGCAGACTCAGACTGGCTTCGAACAGGACGCGTCGCAGCAGGCTCGCGGTGCCGTTCAGGCCGTTGTTGCGTTGCGCGAACGCCGGAAGTGCCCAGTCATAAAACACGTCCAGCCGCGGGTCGAGGAAGGAATAGTCGGCGTCAAAGTCGCGCAGTGTCAGCCGGCCTTCCTCCAGCAGACGTTTTGCAATCGGCGTGCCGGCGTACGGCAGAGTGCGGCAGAAGTTGACGACGCTGGCTCCGTCGCCGGCAAACTCTCGGAGAAAGGCGATGTTGTTGCGGACGGTGGCGATCGTTGACCATGGTTCCAGCAGCATGAATCCGAAGTCAAAACTCAGACCCAGATCGCGAAGCACATCACCGGCTTTCAGATGGACCTCCGGGCCAAGATGCTTGTTGAGATTTAATAGATTGTTCGGATCGCCCGATTCGACTCCCATGTAGACGTGTGTGAGCCCGGCTTCGATCAGCGGTTGCAGCGTGTCGTGTGTGACTTCGTCGGAACGGCACGAGATTTTCCATCGCATGTCACGGTGCAATCCGCGAGCAATGACTTCGTCGGAAATGGCATGAGCCCATGATTCGGCGGCGCGGCCTCCCGCGAGAAAGTCGTCGTCCTGCCAGAGGATGACGCGCACTCCGCAGTCGCGATAAAGGTGTTCGAGTTCGTCGGCGATTTTGAACGGATCTCGCCGCCGCCTTCCCTTTGTGCCGTTGGCTTCGTAGAAGGTCACGATCGAACAGAAGGAACAGTTCCACGGGCAGCCTCGTCCGCCGAGAACCGAGGCCGTCGGCAGCGACTGCGACTTGTACGGAATGTTGTCACGATCAGGCCACGGCAGTTCATCCAGATCTTGTCGACCGGGCCGTAGCGGATTCAGGACAGTACGCTTGCCGCTGCGCCAGGCAATTCCGTCCAGATCGCGCCAGTCGTCGCCGTTTCGGATTCGTTCGGCGAGTTCGAAGAGTGTGTCTTCACCTTCGAACCGGACGACGGAATCAAGCCCCGGCATTTCCGTCAGCACGATCTCCGGCTCGAACGATGCGTAGTGCCCTCCGATCGTAATATGACAGTCCGCGCCCGCTCTGCGCAGTTCAGCAATCAGTTCAGCGTACTGCGGAACGAGATACTGAAAGATCAACGAGAAACCGACGATGTGAGGCAGAAAGTCGGCGGCATTGTCCAGCAGCGCGTCTTCGCCCGAGGAGATGGTGACGAACCGCGTTTGATGGCCGCCCTGTTTCAGACGGCTGGACAGGTAGCGCAACCCGAGGTTGTCCTGGTCCTCAAACCCCACCAGCAACACACGGCAAGGTTCGCGGTGAGAGATCATCGTCACTGCCTTTTTTGCAGTTCGGCCTCGATGACGGCAATCGCGTTCTGCAGCCGGCTGATCTGCGATTTCATCTGCACGATGCCGGAGCGAAGAGCACCCGTCGCCAGTTCGTCCTTCGTGCGACCGCGAGCGATCAGTTCTGAAAGCTCATCCGGCCGGCCGGAACGTGTTTCCCGAAGCAGGTTCCGAAGTCGAATCAGGTCAAATGGCACCGGATCGACCACCGGGTTGTTGCGGTCAATGATGCAGCTCAGCAGGTCGGTGACCTCTTCGAAATTCGAACGGAAAACCGGGGAACAAACGTCGGAGGAAGGAACGGTCGCAGCGTGTCGATGATACGTGCACTGCACACCGCACAAAACGGCTGTCCCAGCGTTCTCATCATGCAGTTAACTCAGGACGCCACGCGTCGCGATAATAGTAGAGAGCGCTGAACGCCCCACAGTGCCTGCCGGAACCGAAACCGGCTGAGATCACACTGGCTGCAGTCAGCGTTCGTCATTATAATTCGGAATAGCGGTGCCAGCAGAGACCAGGGCGTTCCACTTCAGTGGCGACAGACTGGTTGTCACGGGTGAATAAACCAGTGCTCCGGCGCCGGATGATTGTTCCAGTTCTGGCTGTATCAGCTCCGCAGCTGGCCCCCGGTCTCGTATTCGTCCAGACCAGAAGGCGGAATGGCGAGTTCGTGGATTCCGATCAGGTTTGCCGACTGGAGCCTTCAAAACGTGGCAACCGAACCTCCCGGCCTCCATCAGGTCAGCGAATTCTCGTCACCAGAATCGCATGCCACGACGGCACCTGCGAATTCACGGTGATCACCAGCGCGTTGATGACCTGCAACGGCCTGCAGTTACGGAATTCACAGAACCGGGCATCAAAATAGGTGGCAGGAATCGCTCAGGCCACCACGCACCGCAGGATCATCGGCGCCCGCTGTCCGTGGAAGTCACGCATCCACGCGGTGCTGAACGTTGATGCATTGTGAAGCGGCTGGCCACCGACCGACGAGCTGAAGGGCATACCATGCCGAAGATGTCGTTGACCAGGTTCGAGGCGTCCGTGGCAATCATCGCCATCTCTGCAATGGTAGCCCTCGCTGACAATGGCCAGATTCCATCGCGAACCGGACAGGCCGTTGTTCACGATCTGAGTTGTGCCAAGAACAGTGCCGTCGCCGGTACCCATCATTCAGCTCCTTTTCGGGAGATTCACCGATGTCTGACGCCCACGTCTTTAGCTTCACCTTCAAGGGACTGTCGCGAAGCACAATCGATGAGCCTGATCGAGATCCGGAACCAGCAGCACGACAACGCCGGCCGGTTCTTTGGCGTCGATTCTCATCAGCGGCCGCGCCGGATCGCCGGAAGGCACTTCGACGGAACGCAGCGACTCATGCATGAACCGGCGGTAAAGCACTCGGTCGCTGCGGTCTCGCAGTTCGCACCAACAGCCGCGACTGCCTTCAAGTCCATAAGTTGGGTCGGATGGCGGCACAACCATCCGCACTCGCTGGACCGACGTTTCGCCTCTCTCGAACCCCTTCGTTTCGACGGTGACCCGAAACGCATGAGTGGGGGCGACGTCCTGCTCAACACCGAACGATTCCACCATGAGAACCTCCCGCAACCGGATAGTAGTCGACGGTCGCCATGTATCGCGGCTGAGAACACCCGTTCAGTTCTTCGAGCCTATCGACAGCCATTCGGAATGTCAACGTTTCCGCCTTGAGCCAGCGTAGGACCGTCGTGGACGGCAAGGGGAAACACTTGCACACAATGCGCCAATCGTGAATGCCTTCTCGGTTCCCGTCGCGTCGCTGGTTGTCCGGTCCGGAGCGACACGGGTGAAACGGCCGCCCCAATTTCTTGGCTGAGGTGTCAAATGGCTGACATTCATACGAAAGTTGCGGCGCTGAGTCTGAACTTCGGGGACGCGACTGGAACAGCGCACGACAACTGGTCGAAGTCAGGAGGCGCGAAGAAGCCGTTGATCGAGATTCCGTGCACAACGGACAAGAATCTGGTGCTGCATGTGCATCTGGAACTCGACCAGGACTTCGGCAGAATCTCGGGCTGGAATGTGCAGCGGCGGCAATACCAGACTCCGCCCGGAAAATACCGGTACATTGAAACCGGGTCCGTCGCGGGATATCCGCGCCTCCTGTCGCAGGGAGAGAAAGCGTTCCTCTCGCGAAAGATGCCAGGCTGGAATCAGAGCAGCACATGGGACGAGTTCAACTTCACATTTCAGGCGATCGTGGGGGGCAAGGGACGCAAGCAACGATTTGCGGAGGCCGAAGAAGCCCGAAAACAAAAGTACGC
>JAWKUA010000063.1 GCA_041398785.1 Planctomycetaceae bacterium
GTGGCTGATGACCGGTCAGCCGCCCGTTGCGGGACGTGATCAGGATGAGATGCTCCGGAATCTGCGAAGCGGAAAACTCAACCAACTGGCATTCGATGCCGCAAAGCAGCGATATCCCGTCGCCGCCGCCGTCTGCCTGAAGCTGCTGGCTGTTGATCCGCACAGTCGACTTCCATCGGCGAAGACAGCGTTGAAGGAACTGAAACGGTCGGCCCGGCTTGCCAGGAAATCCGGCAGTCGCTTCCAGGCTCCCCGGTCCGGGACGGAAGAAGCGTCGATATCGTCTCATCATTCTGTAAAGACGTGGCGGCCATTCGCATTCCATACCTCCGTTATTCTCTCGCTGTTGACCGCCGTTGCTCTATTCGCCGCCGCATGGTCCCAACGCATTCAACACCTGTCCCGGCAGGATCAGCAGGGTGTGGTTTCCGAGACTCCACATCGAGCTGAGTCGGCCTCGGATCGGAACGTGATCGAACACCGCACGGCGAAGCCTCCCGATCCCGATTCGGAATTGCGCAAGGCCGCAGAAACAACGCGGCAGTACGGAATCGGCGAGGCCTCGACCGATTACCTGCTGACACTGCTGCTGTCGGCCGGAGTTCCCGGCAATTCCGATGTGCACTGGGAAAATGCGGCCGCTGCCAGGTGGCAGCAGGAATCCAGTGTGGTACCGGGTTCTGACGGATCGCATCCGGACATCATCAGTTCCTTCTCACGCTTCTTTCCCGTCGGCATGGCCTTTTCCGATCGCCCCGAGTCCACAGAAGAACTGTTCGCGGCATGGACTGTTCAGCGAAGTGCCGCGATGACCCCGCTGATGGACCTGATTGTTGTCGGAAAGGCGGCCGTCAGTGACGGCATTCAGATCCTCCGGGCCACTCGGTCATTCAGTCTGCCGCGGAACGTTGACACCCGGCTGATCCTTCGGCGTGACGACCCCGAATTCGGTCGCATCTGCGAACGGGCAAGACTCTCAGCGGACCGGGTACCCCTGATCTGGAAAGTGCGATTCATCAGGAGCCAGCCGGATTTCTACGTGGCGATCGTTCTCCCGGAACCCGTCGACAGCTATGCGATCGAGCTGCCCGCAGACCAGACTCTGTCGACAACTCGCAGGAATTCGCAGTTACCGAGTTACCTCCGTTTTCGCCTGCGGGTCGCACAGGTCGTTCGGCAGGACAACGTCGCCGTGATTCACATGACGCCAGAAGCGTTCGAGCCTGCGGATCCGCCGGGTGAACGAAAAAACTTCCGGGACACGTCAGGCTGAACGAGCAATACCGCATCGTTTGCACCGGTCGTGTCTTTGTTGCCCGCCGCTTTCACAGGGACATACAGCGGCGCGATCGATTGAACATCATGTGTACTTCAGCCAGGGAACACGGGGATGAATCCGGAACTGCAACATCGTCCCTGTCGTCGTGGTTTTACCCTGATCGAGTTGCTGGTAGTGATTGCCGTCATTGCAGTTCTGATGGCGCTGCTGCTGCCGGCGGTTCAGCAGGTCCGTGAAGCCGCGCGTCGGACTCGGTGCCGAAACAACCTGAAACAGATCGGTCTTGCCCTGCACAACTACCACGACACCTGCGGCTGTCTTCCGTCCGGCTATGTCACGAACTACACCAACTGGCGCACAACGAACGATGTGGCGGGGGACCGCGAAGGCTTTATCGTCTCGGCAAACCGAATTGCCGACTGGACCTGGTCGGCGATGATTCTGCCGCAGCTCGAACAGTCCGCCGCGTTCAGTACGCTTGGAATCAACCGCCGGCCCGCCGGAGTCGCGCTGGCAGATCCGATCGCGGAAAAGGTGCTGACGTCACCTCTGCCGGTGTTCCGCTGCCCGAGTGATGTCGGTCCTCCGGTGATCGACGGGACTCGGGATGTGCTGTCGGACGTCACCGGAAACGGCACCGGCGGCGCGACGGTGAACACTATGGTTTCGAACTACGTTGGCAGCAGTCGCGGGCACGACAGAAGCCTGCATCTGGTGTCCGCCCAGCAACTGGGCTCAGAGGCCGGACTCTTTGGTCCGAACACGAACGTCAGGTTTCGCGATATGACCGACGGAACATCGAACACGATCATGGCCGGCGAACGTGCCTGGAGTTACCCCGGCACCGACCCCCGCAGCGGCTCCGGACTGCAGATCGATTCCCGCGCCGCACTGGCAATCGTAACACGCTCCAGCCGGACTCCCGATCGCACGTGTACCGGCTGCGGATATACGGATTCTCTGGCAACGACCGGCCCGGGGATCAACAGCAACAACGTCATCGACGCCTTCGGAAATGTCGCTCACGGCCGCATCCGGGCCGGCTACTCATCACTTCATCTCGGCGGTGCCCAGTTTCTGCTCTGCGACGGCGGCGTCCGCTTCATCAGCGAGAACGTCAGCCAGGC
>JAWKUA010000064.1 GCA_041398785.1 Planctomycetaceae bacterium
TGATCTCTGGCGACGACGGCCACGATCCGCGGTCTGCGGTGCCCGCAAGAGATCGCACGTCGATGACTCGCAGATCCCCGCAGGTCCATTCCAGAGGGACCCTTTCGGTCGTCAGCTCACTTGTTCCGCGTTTGCCGTATTTCTGTTCATATTCCTCCAGCCAGCCACGGACCTCCGGAGCATACGCCGGCTGTTCATCGTGTCGTGGCAGAGCGAATGCAGGCGGCACCAGGTGAGTTCCCGCTGTGGCATCCATCAGATGCGTGTGGTGCCACATGTCGAGGTAATCGGAATACAGAAAATCGACCTTCAGATAGACCTGCCGATGTTCGCCGGTGCCAATGCCGGGTGACGTGAGCGGCATGGAGGGCGACAGCGTCGGGGAAAGGTCCACGGCTCGCTTGTTGCGGCACGCATCAATCAGCCGCTGCGGCAGTTCGCCGCCGACAATCCCGAACGCTCGCCCTTCGCTGTAGGGGCCGCCTTCGTGCTTTGGTGCCAGCAGGCAATAGAAGGATCCGGTGGCTGGCAGTTGTGCAAGATTTGTCGCTCCTTCGGTCCAGATCATGCCGTGTTTCAGGCCGGCATAGTGAGTCGGTTCGGCAAGGTCCGGCAGCGGTCCCATGCTGGCGCTGTCTGTTCCCAGTGTCATGACTCCACGAGTCGCCAGAAGTTCCATGCAGTCCGGGTCGGGGTCTGGATAGCCGGGAGCTTTGCGGTCGAGAATATCTGCGATGTAACGCCGTCCTTCGGGAAGCGGGCGATAGTATGTGTCCGAGTAATCACTGCGAAACAGCACGACGTCACCAAACTTCACTGTGCGGTAGGCGGACTCGAACCGTTCCACGTGCTGAGGCCGGACGAGCGGGCTGACTCCCTTTGCAGCTTTGTCCAGCAGATCGCGTACATCGACAACACACGCTTCGCCGCCGAATTGCCAGGCTTCAATCCTGTCCGTGTACGCCAATCCCAGCGGGCCGGATTTCGGACGATTCAGATCCGGTCGCGCGACGGAATGCGGTGGGACGTCCAGTTGAGTTCCCGTATTGCCGTCAATCAGCAGAGAGTCAATGTTGTATGCGCTGTCCGGACCAATCGTTCTCTGGTGAACGATCTGAAATCGGGGAAACGGCGCCGTTGGCCAGGTCGCCGGGTATTCCGGAGCCACCAGAAGTGAGCAATCGACAAACCTGGATTCGTCCGCATACGTACGCGAACCGTCAACCAGGATCAGCAGGCAGCAGGCAGCGATCAGTCGGCTGTTGCGAACCATGCAGCAAGGGATCAGCGACAGGAAGTGGAAGGTTGGGCAGGGACGGTTCCAAAGTGTTTGTCTCGCAGGATGCATCAATCGTCTCCGGATATTTCTGCAATGGACCAATGATCGACAGCCATCAACCAATGCCGATTGGCGGGTTACAACGCGCGTGACCACAATTCTCCGTTGCTATTTGTGCCGCGGAGCCTCCACGCATGCACGTTCGGCTGCTTCAAGCACCTTATCGGCCACATCCTGCGGTAGTGGAATTCCGTGTTGTTGAGATTCACGGTAGTGTCGCCATTCTCGTTCTCCCGGCAGCAGGATTTGTTCAACACCGTCGGCAGTCGGCGCTTGATGCAATTCGTCGATCAGTGCTCGCAGGCGCTGGTCGAACTGTTCTCGCGGTGAGATCGCTTCGACGCTGATGGCGATGAAGGAGGCGTTATGGCACGAGGGCTTCGACGGTTCGTCGAACAGCCAGCTTCCCACCTGCCAGGTCATATTTCCTCCTGGCAAAATTGCGGACAGAATTTCGCACCACAGTCCAAAACCATAGCCCTTGTGTCCCGCCATGGGAGCCAGAGCGGCATTGAATGGATAGAGACTTCCGTCGGTAGTGGGGCGGCCTTCGGAATCGATCAGCCAGGTCGGCGGGATGGGTTCCCCGCGCTGCCACGCGGCGTAGACTTTTCCTCCCGCAACAGCAGCGGTGGCGATATCAAGAATGATCGGGTCAGCGCCAGTCACCGGAACTCCATAGGCCAGCGGATTGCTTCCCAGCACTGGCCCGCGCGAACCGGGAGCCGCGACGCTGGGGATGTCGTTGCCGGTCACCATGCTGATGAAACCTTCGCGGGCCGCCAGCGTGGCATAGTATCCGGCGGCTCCGATGTGCCCCGTGTTTCTCAGCCCGACCCAGGCGATTCCGACGTCTCGTGCCTTGCGGATGGCGGTTTTCATGGCATAGACACTGCCGACCTGACCGAGCACGGTGGCTCC
>JAWKUA010000065.1 GCA_041398785.1 Planctomycetaceae bacterium
TTTGCGGTCGGCGGCGGTGAGCGCGGACTGACGTCGCGCGGCTCGCCGGCTCAATATACCACACAAGTATTCGGGTCAAGAAAAGGGCTCATGTGGAAAATGGGGGCAGCCGAGTGCGATTCTGGCCCGGCGGACCGGCATCGCGTGAGAGGCTTTCTGAGAATCTGCGTGAGCCGCAACCATGAACGTCCCTTCGGGACCGCGTCGCCGACCGAAGCCGCCACCGCCGACCGCCACCGCCGACCGAGGCCGCTTGGGAGTCCGGCCCCTTGACCGGGAAGTCTGTCCGGTGTTGTAATACGGAGATCCGCAGCACGGTTCTCCCGCGGGCCGACTCCGAATTGCTCAACCGTTTTTTCCGTGTTTTTCCACGCGACCGATCCGCAACCGTAGGTCAACTCCAATAGCAGCGGCAGAGCCTTCATTGTTCGACCAGCCGTTGAACCCGTCCCACCGCCGAAACCTCCACGCACCTCACACACCCAGATCGGCAGGCGGGTTAACTCTAAACGTTCGTTCTTCAAATGAAGACTCAACCAAATGACACTCAACGTCGAACTTGACGATCAGCAAGTGCTCCGACTGCAGGAAGTTGCAAGTCGACTCAACGTCTCCGTCAGCGATCTTGCCAAAGCTGCGATCAATGATCTGCTGGCAAAACCGGATACTGATTTTGATCGTGCTGCCACACGTGTGCTGGAGAAGAACGCTGCGTTGTACAAGCGATTGGCCTGATGCGGTATTTAACGCTTGGGGAACTGATCCAGCTTCACGGTCGCATCATCGAACAATCAGGTGGTGCCGGCGGGATTCGTGACCTGGGACTGGCTGAATCGGCACTCGCGCAACCCCAGATGTCCTTTGGCGGCAAAGACCTGTACGCAACGCTCGCAGAGAAGGCCGCGGCCTTGTGTTTTTCGCTGGTGATGAATCATCCATTCGTCGACGGCAATAAACGGATCGGTCATGCAGCGATGGAGACGTTCCTCGTACTGAACGGATATGAACTGGATGCTGACATAGACGATTCCGAATCTGTTATCCTTCGACTTGCTGCAGGTGAACTCGGACGGCTTCCATTCACCGAATGGGTTGCCGAGCACGTGACCGATGTCGAGGCGTAAATCGGACGAACCTGGATCGTGATCGAGGTCAGCTTTGCGGCTGAGCCGCCCCCACACCATCCGGCATGCGGTTCCGCACCGGGCGATTACGATCTTTCGCAGTGAGTGTCTGCCAGACGGTTAACGGGCTGACCATTCCTTCGTGAGCGAGATAATCCAGCGACCGCGCGTCATGCACGGCCTTGCTGGACGACAGCGTTCACGGACCTTTGCGACTGCAGTCGTGGGTGGCGTACATCCAGCCCCCGCTCACGGAGTCATCATCTCCGAGCGACATTGTGAAATACCTTGCGCGCTATCTGACGGGCGGTCCCATTTCGGATGCTCGATTGCTGCAGCACGAACACGGCAGAGGGACATTAACCGCGCGAACGGGGATCACGCACGGCGGCGGTGACGACGTTGAAGAAGTCAACTTGCCGGCACAGGAATTCGTTCGCCGGTGGTGCCTGCACATTCTTCCGCCGGGCTTCACGAAGACGCGTTGCTACGGCGGCTGGAGCAACCATCACTGTCAGCGTTATATGGCCGAATGTCGTGACCTGCTGCCGTCTGCCGACGACCGCGCACAATGCGACGCGTTGAGTCCGAACGCTTTGCAGGAACTGACCGACGCCGCATCCGGCCGACGCCGTTGTCCAACATGTGACGGCGAGCTGGAATTGATGGAACGCGTTCACCGCACGAGTTGGCGGGACATCTTTTCCGGCTCCGACTGTCCGGCATGGAACACATTTCGGGACCGTCCCGGATGACCAGTTTCCCGCACAACGTGAAGCCGCCGTTCTTCGCCCGTTCCGGCCGAGCGAATTCTTCGCTGCTGCGCGGCTCGGTGCTTGCCGGTGGTCGTGGGGACCGCGGAACTGGTCTCACACCGACGACCACAGCAACCGGAGGAACTGGTATTCATTGCAAGCGACCTTCGGTCGTGACAGACAATTCCCCTGGTGGTAAAATGAGTTGCCCAAAGAATTCGGTGACGCCATCGAATTCGCAAGGGCGATCAATCTGCATCTGACCCCGTCCCCCGCCCACGAAGCGGAAAAGTTCAACGCACGATCTATGAGTCAGCATCCCTGCCGCCGCATAGATCGCAATTCGTTATGTGCAGCAATG
>JAWKUA010000066.1 GCA_041398785.1 Planctomycetaceae bacterium
TTCGTCCTGATGAGCGGCCATCCAGTTGAGGGCTCCCATCAGTTTGAACGATCCCACCGGGGTCCAGCCGTAGTCCTTGATCCAGACGCGGCGATCGGCGCTAAGCCCGAGTTCCTTTTCCAGGGCGTAGGACCGAATCAGCGGCGCGGGAGATACGTGCGGCCGGATTCGCGGTTCGGCCTTAAGAACGTCGTCGATCGTCGGGATGTGCAGCGACATGGAAGTACCGGATGTTAAGCAAGGATCTCCCGAATCACCTCACCGGCGACATCGGTCAGTCGGAAGTTGCGGCCGTTGTGGAACCACGTCAGCCGTTCGTGGTCGATTCCCAGCAGGTGCAGCATCGTGGCGTGCAGGTCGTTCACGCTGACTCGGTTTTCGACCGCCGCGTAACCGATTTCATCCGTTTCGCCGTAACTGACGCCGCCCTTCACGCCGGCACCAGCCATCCATTGCAGGAAGCCGTTGGGGTTGTGATCGCGACCGTTGGCGTTTTGTGAAATCGGCATTCGTCCGAATTCACCACCCCAGATCACCAGCGTCGAATCCAGCAGTCCGCGTTCCTGCAGATCGGTCAGCAATCCGGCGACCGGCACGTCCGTCGCGGCGCAGTGATCGGTGTGGTTCTGAGTCAGATTGCTGTGAGCATCCCATTCGCCGTCGCTGTAAACCTGCACAAAGCGGACTCCGCTTTCGACCAGCCGCCGCGCCATCAGGCACTTCGACCCGTACGAACGCGATTTCGGATTGTCGATGCCGTACATCGCGTGAGTCGCCTGCGTTTCCTGCGACAGATCGACTACGCGGGTGGCTTCGGTCTGCATTCGAAACGCCAGTTCAAACGACTGCATGCGGTCGGCAAACTCAACGTCGCCGTTTTGTCGCGACAGGTGCTGGTCGTTGAGCGCGGCCATGAAATCAAGCTGAGCCCGCTGATCTTCGGCGGTGACTCGCGGCTGGCGATTCAGGTTCAGAATGGGTGTTCCCTGCGAACGAAACAGTGTGCCCTGAAAAGTCGTCGGCAAAAATCCGGAGCCCCAGTTGTGAGGCCCGCCCTTCGCGCCTTTGGTGTTGCCCATCACGACGTAGCCCGGCAGATTCTGATTGACGGTTCCCAGTCCGTACGTGATCCAGGCTCCGGCGGTCGGGAAGCCGGGTCGAGCCAGGCCGCTGTTGATCTGATAAATCGCCGGCACATGATCGTTGGACTGGCTGTAGCACGACTTGATGAACGCCAGCTTGTCCACGTGCCGGGCAACGCTGGTGTATTTTTCACAAACCCACTGCCCGCAGTCTCCGTACTGCTGAAACGAAAACGGCGACTTCATCAGCGGTCCCGGGTTGCCGAAGAATGCCTGAATGTCCGTCGTCTGTCCGTCGCGTTTTGTCAATTCGGGTTTGGGATCAAAGATGTCGACAGCGCTGGGAGCACCTTCCATGAACAGCCAGATCACGGCCTTTGCCTTCGCGGGAAAATGTCCTTCACGCGGAGCCAGCGGATTGGCGTGCTGCTGATCGGCCAGCAGCCGCTGTTGTCCGAGCATCGACGCCAGCGCAACCATGCCCGCTCCGCCGCCCGCGCGAGACAGCCATTCGCGTCGGCTGAGTGCGCTCGCGATTCGACCACACGGGAACTGTCCGTGACGAGGATTTGTGGAAGCCATTTCGAAATCTTCTAGTCGACGTAAAGGAATTCGTTCAGACAGAACAGCGACTGGCAGTAGTCGGTCACTGCTTCGGCACGAAAGTCGGTTTCGCCGCGAGCCTGCCTGGTTTGTCCCTGGCGCTGCAGGAATTCGACGGCCGCGCGGAGTTCCGCTTCCGTCGCGGACCGCGAAAACGCCAGGTCGA
>JAWKUA010000067.1 GCA_041398785.1 Planctomycetaceae bacterium
GAGGAACGACGACTGAAGGAAGCCAGTTTCAACCTTCCCCGGGAACTGGCGGTGGAGGTTTGTGCGCTGCGAGCGGAATCCGCCGTTTACATCGACGAAAACGGCGAACATCCGCCGGGCTGGCTGCTCCACAACCTGACCGGTGTCTTTGACGAAGAACTGCTGACCGAAGAAGGCCGGCGCCGAGTGAAACCGCATCCCAACGGGACGGACGTATTTGTCGTGTCCGATGTCAGCTTTGACCAGCTCTACAACCGCGGACGAAACCTGAAGCTGCTTTCGTCCGCGCAGCTGATCGAGCGCATCCGCAATCCGTCAACCGGGCCGGTTCCCGTTCGGGGTCAGAGTCTGGCGCTGCATTCGCGAGTCACCCGGCCCATCCTGTCGATGCTCAGCATTACCATCGCGCTGCCGCTGGTGATGCGGCGCGAATCGCGGAGCCTGATCGCCAACATGGCGATCTGCGCGGCGGTGCTGGGATTCTTCTATGTGTTTACCCAGGGCAGCATAATTCTGGGCAGCTCCGGCCTGATTTCTCGCCCGGACCTGGCGGCGTGGATTCCCGTCATCGTGACAGGAAGTACGGGCGTCTGGACCGCTGGTTATGTGCAGACATAGCAGCCGGTTCGGCGTGGCCCGATGCTGCATGGTTCGGGCCACGACGCGGCACCGGTATCCAAAGTCATGGACGAGGCCACGAGTCCTGAACCACAACGGGAGCTACGGAACTCGCAGTCTCGCCCACTACGGAAACGAGCAGTTATCAGTTGGAACGACGTGCTACTTCGCTGCTGCCAGTGCGGCGTCGTAGTTGGGATGTTCGGTGATTTCGCTGACGTACTCGGCGTGTTTCACCGTGCCGCTTCCATCAACCACAAAGACCGCTCGAGCCAGACAGCGGTCCAGCCCGCCGCCCTGAATCAGGACGCCATAGTCTTCACCGAACTTCGTGCAGCGATGCGCGCTCAGGGTCTTCACATTTTCGACGCCTTCCGCTCCGCACCATCGCCCCTGACCGAACGGAAGGTCCATGCTGACGACCAGTACTTCAACGCCCGACATCTTTGCGGCTTCGTCATTGAATCGCTTTGTCTCGGCGTGACAGACGCCGGTGTCCAGCGACGGAACCGTCGCGATGATCCGCGTCTTTCCGGCGCTGGCGGCAAGAGTCACTTCTTCCAGAGAATTGCTTTGCAGTGAGAAATCGGGGGCCTTGTCTCCGGCGGCCAGGGCCTTTCCGGCAAGGTTGACGGGGTTTCCCTTCAGAGTAACGGCACCGCTGCGAACGTCTGTCATGTCTGGCTTCCTGTCGAAGGTGGAGAGATTTCAAAGTCAAAGAATTGTGGGGCGCGTAGTATGCCGCTTCGTTCGAGCGTTGCAACCGGCTTCAGACCGTCCAGTCGCGCTCGGCGCGGGATCGCAGCAGGTTGGCGTCGGCGTCATCAATGAATTCTTCGGTCACGGGATCGATCCGCAGCTTTCGTCCCAGAATCCACGAAATTGCAGCCGCGTGGCAGGCGATGTGAGAACGCCGCATCACGTCCGGGTTCGCGTTCGTGATCCCGCGGCTGCGGATGCAGTCGAAGAAGTTGCGGGAATGTGCCGACACGTCCAGGCCGCGAACTCGCTTCGACGGATCCGGCAGTTCCTTCTTTAGAGAATCCGATGAAACCACGATCTCGCCTTCATCGCCGGTCTCTACAGAACCTTCGTCGCCGATAAACCGCACCGGGCACGTGCCCAGACGTGTGATGTAGTGCGGCGACCGGTCGCCGAACGGATCAGGGAGGAAGTCGATGATCAGCTTCACGCCGTTTTCATAGTGGCAGACGATCTT
>JAWKUA010000068.1 GCA_041398785.1 Planctomycetaceae bacterium
TCGTCCTGAACAGCAGCTTCACGTTTCGCGACTATGCCTATCTGAACAATGCTCGTCAGGTGCCGATGCTGCCGGACTGGGCCGTGATCGATCTGAATACGCCGCCTGGTTACGTCTGGCCCGGCAAGGTCGTCGCAGCAAATTTCTTCGATGAACAATGGCAGTTGAAACAGGTCGACCGGTAGTCGGCAGTTCGATCGGGTAGAATCTCTCGCGGAGGATTTTCAATGCCCAGCCCGTTTCCCGGCATGGACCCGTATCTCGAAGCCCACTGGCGAGACGTCCATCAAAGCCTGATCATCTACATTCGAGACGCCATCCGGCCCGGTTTGCCGTCGGACCTGCGGCCGCGGGTGGAAGAGCGTGTTTTCGTGCAGGCTTCGTTCGACGAGTGTCGCACTATCTACCCGGATGTCAGCATTATCGAACGGCACGACCATGAACATTCCGGCGGCGGGACGCTGACGGTGACCGATGTCGCGGAACCGATCATCGTGCTGCTGGAGGACGACGAGATCTCAGAGAATTTCCTGGAAATCCGCGAAGCCGGAACCGGCGGCCGGTTGATCACAGTCATCGAAGTGCTGAGCCCTTCCAACCGGTTGCCCGGCCCCGGTCGCGATCAGTACCTCCGCAAACGGACGGAGCTGCAGCAGGGCGGCGTCAATTTTGTCGAACTGGATCTGATTCGCACCGGCGACTGGATGCTGCTGATTGACAAATGGCGACTGGCGAACGATCTGCACACGCCCAACCGAGCGTGTGTCTGGCGCGCCGCGCGGCCGAATTGCGTGGAGTACTATCCGTTTCCGCTGCGACAGCGGCTGCCGTCGATTCGCATTCCGCTGCGGCCGACGGATAAAGACGTCCCGCTGGACCTGCAGCCGCTGATCAACAAGTGTTACGAAAACGGCGGCTACGACGACATCGATTATTCCGTCGACTGTGATCCGCCGCTGACCGGTGACGATGCGGAATGGTCGCGGGCGCTGCTGACCGCGGCCGGACTGCGTTCTGCGAAGAAGCAGTGAGCTGCCGAAACCGGTGTTCCTCCGAATCCGACAGCGATTCACGGTGTCGTTTTTTCATGGCCAGCGTATCGCAAGCTTCATCGGTCGGTTCACAAGTCCGCAGTCACGGCTTTGCTGTCGTTGACAGCGTCCTGGATGCCGGTACCGTCGCTTACTTCGGCAGGCTGGTGGACGACGCTCGATCGAAGTCGCGATCCGCGGAAGCAGTCACCAACAGCAGCGGAACCTACGGGCTGCGGAACCTGACGGATGTCATCCCGGAAGTCGCTGACCTGGTGCGTCATCCGCAGGTCTGCCGCCTGGTCACCGACATCGCTGGCGACGGAGCGTTCATGGTTCGAGCGACGCTGTTCGACAAGACGCCGGGCGCGAACTGGGGAGTCTTCTGGCATCAGGACCTGTCGATCGCGGTTGCATCGCGTCACGACGTCGCCGGCTTCACGTCATGGACTCGCAAGGCCGGAGTGGACTGCACTCAACCGCCAGTCGCGATCATGGAACAGTTGCTCGCGGTGCGGCTGCATCTCGACGACTGCACGGCGCGCAATGGCGCGTTGAGGGTTCTTCCGGGAACGCATCTGCTGCAGCGGCTGTCGCAGGGACAGTCGGATGCCGAACAGGCCGCGCGAACGGAAATCGTCTGCGAAGTCCCGGCCGGCGGTGCCGTGTTGATGAGACCTCTGCTGCTGCACGCTTCTTCGCCGATGGAGGTGCCCGCGAGTCGCCGTGTGATTCACTTCGAATTCGCCGCCTG
>JAWKUA010000069.1 GCA_041398785.1 Planctomycetaceae bacterium
CTGAAGCCCCGGAACCAGAACTGAACACTGAAGACTCAATCCCATGAATATGCCCATCTCCGCCGTTCACGCACGCGAAATTCTCGACAGCCGCGGCAACCCGACCGTTGAAGTGGATATTGAACTCGAAGACGGCACGATCGGTCGTGCGGCCGTTCCCAGCGGCGCCAGCACCGGAGCGCACGAAGCCTGCGAACTGCGCGATTCCGACGACAGGAAGCGGTTCCTTGGCAAGGGAGTTCGGCAGGCCGTTCAAAATGTCAACGAAGAAATCGCCGACGCGATCATTGACCTGGATGTCACTGACCAGATCGTGATCGACAACGTCATGATCGATCTGGACGGCACGGACAACAAGTCGCGTCTGGGAGCCAACGCGATTCTGGCATGTTCGCTGGCGGCAGCTCACGCGGCGGCTCGCAGCAGCTTTCTTCCGCTGTTTCGTTACCTGGGCGGCGTGGGAGCCAACTGCCTGCCGGCTCCGATGATGAACATCATCAACGGCGGAGAACACGCCAACAACGGGATCGACATTCAGGAGTTCATGGTTATGCCACTGGGCTTCGAATCGTTCAGCGAATCTCTGCGAGCCGGCACGGAAGTCTTTCATCATCTGAAGAAGGTTCTTGCCGGCAGAGGACTCAGCACAGCCGTCGGCGACGAAGGCGGTTTCGCTCCGGACCTGAAAACGAATCAGGAAGCCATTGAAGTCATCCTGACGGCTATCGAAAGCGCGGGCTACACTCCCGGCGATCAGATCAAAATTGCACTCGACTGCGCAGCCACGGAGTTCTATGACGAAAAAAACGGCAAGTACACGCTGGAAGGCAAGTCCATCGATTCTGATGGTATGGTCGAACTGCTGGCCGGATGGGTCGACAGGTATCCAATCTGTTCGATCGAAGACGGTTGCAGCGAAGATGACTGGGACGGCTGGAAGAAACTGACCGATAGCATTGGCAGCCGCTGCCAGTTGGTCGGCGACGATCTGTTTGTCACCAATGTCAAACGCCTGAAGGAAGGAATCGACAAGGGGATCGCAAACAGCATTCTCGTCAAAGTGAACCAGATCGGCACGCTGTCGGAGACGATTCAGACCGTCCAACTGGCCTATCAAAATGGTTACACGGCGGTCATGAGTCACCGGTCCGGCGAAACGGAAGACACCACCATCGCCGACCTGGCTGTCGCATTGCGAACCGGTCAGATCAAAACGGGATCCGCCAGCCGAACGGACCGAATCTGCAAGTACAACCAATTGCTGCGGATCGAGGAAATTCTGGGCGAAACCGCCTGCTTCGGCGGAACGATTTCGTAGCGGCAATCAGGCGAGGATGGCGTCCTGCCGGAACCCGAAACCGGGCGTGAATCATCCCGCTGGCGACGGCCGACCGATTCGTTTCCGCTGATCGTCAAAACGTGTCCGGATTCAGAATGCCGTTGCCGATGAGTCCATCCGAAACGCTTCAGAACGACCGGGAATCGGCTCACACGGCATCCGCCTGGGTGACGTCGCTTCTGTTCTGGTGCGCGCTGGTGGTGTCGGTATTGCTCTATGGCGGCGTCGCGCTGGCTCCGAAGCTGTCCGTCTGGATGCAGGTGCGGCACCAGTACCTGAGGAATGCTCAGCACCTGCTGGCTCTGGATTCGGAGGTTGACTATCTGGAACGCGTGCAGAACGCTCTGGAAACCGATCCGGATTTCC
>JAWKUA010000070.1 GCA_041398785.1 Planctomycetaceae bacterium
TACGCCCGCGCCGACGCGTCGGTACAGTTCCACGTGCTTTGCGATGTATTGGTCCGCGTACGGTTTCGAAAGTTCTTCCTTCAGCGCATCGGCGCCAACCAGTTTTTCTGCATGCTGTCGCGCCGTCGCGGGCTGAGTGTTGGCGGTCGACTGAAACAGCCAGTCATGGAACTCCCGGTACTTGCCGGGACTTGTTCGCCAGACGGCGACGGCCAGTTTCGCAAGTTCGCAGGCACTCGCATGTTCAGAACCGCCCGATGCCGCGCTGTTGCAGGCACGGTTCAGAGGAACCGGCAGTGCGATCACCGCCAGATCGTCCCCATAGCGTTCGAATGCGCCCTGAACGGCGACATGTGTGTTGCGGCAGTGAGGGCATGTGTAGTCGAACATTTCAACAAAGATGTATTTCGCGTCTGACTTCCCGAGCAACGGCCAGTGCATGGAGTTCAGGCGAATTTGATTTCCCGCTACGCTGACGATCCGTTCGTTCGGCTCCCCGGCGGCCGGAGCTTTCTGTTCTTCTTCTGCAGAATCCTTTTCTGCAGAATCCGGTTCCTGAAACAGCAACTGCGACGGCGCGTGAAGGGTTGTCGGCACCAGTAGCAGCAAAGTTGCCGCCATCGACGCCTCAGATTCGCGTGGCTGCGAATCCGTTTCTTCGCCAACTGCGGAATCGCCGGTTCCGCGGACTTCCACCGCTTCGCGCGACTGCTGCTGAGGAACCGTCGGGGCGTCGGATTTCGTTTGTGCGTCCGGCGGAATCACAGGTGGTTCAAAATTCACCGCCGGTGGTTCGAACAGACCACCGGGCGGTGCGAAAACATCATCCTGCGGTTCTTCCGAATTACCTGCCGCTGCGGTGGAAAGTCCGGAAACGTCGACGCTGCCCGGCGTGTCGTAAACCTCAACGGCATATGTCGGCGGAATCGGAGCCATCATCTGTGCTGTGATCAGAACCGCGGTGGCGGCGACGCCGATTCCCGCCAGTTTTGCGGTCAGCGCATTTCCCGCGGGTCGCTGGTACAGCACGATTGCCGCCAGGGTCAGGCCACAGCCGTGAGCAACCAGACAGTAGATACAGAGCCGCTCGATCGCGAACACCTGAAGTCCGATAAACCAAAGTGCGGCCAGTCCCGCCGACAGGCCACCCAGCGTCACTACCGACCAGCCGACGTGCTTCAGTTGCACAGGAGCCTTCGTGTTCATGAACGCCAGAATTCCAAGCAGACTTGCGTAAAGCGCGACGGCAGGAACGCTGACAGGAATCGAAAACAACCTGGCCCAGCGGCTGTGCAGAACATGACCGCAATCGAAGACGGCACCGCCACCACAGCCGTAGACGTGCCCCGCCACCATCGATGTCCACGCCAGATAGCCGCTTACCGCGAGTGCCACCAGACACAGCGAACGCACCACCCAGGTTGTGGCCACGCCCGGAAAACGCCGGTCGAATGATCTGCCGCGGACGGTAGCCGAAACTGCATCGCGAGCGATCGACGGCTGCAGAGTCGTGTATTCGCCCTGCAGCTTCTGTTCTGTTGCAAGCATCTCATTTATCTCCCGGAAATCGCTCAGGATTCCGAATGTGGCCCGGCATCAAGATCATTCGGATTTTGGACGAATCCCGCCCCGGTCAGGTTTACTTCCCGCAACAATAGACCGGATCTCTGTCAAACACC
>JAWKUA010000071.1 GCA_041398785.1 Planctomycetaceae bacterium
TTTTCGACACAGGTACACATGACCGGTATGCACGTCCGGATGTTCGCGTTTCTCATGCGATTTCCAGGTGGGTACATAGGCGTAGTGGCTGTGGCCAAGCGGATCGATTGTAAATATGGAAACACCCAGCGGATTTCCTCCGGTGACGGGACTGGGCGGGCTGTTCAGAGCTGTCCAGGCACGCCGGAACGTTGTGCGGATCGAAACCAGCGCAGCCTGAGTCTGTGACTGTGACAACCGTTTGAAGTCGAAATACAGATCCGCCATCTCGTAGTCGCGTTTGGAAGAAAATATGCCGTCTCCGAACCGGAGGTAGTCCATCGCCCGTTCAACTGTTCGCTGGCCTTTCGTGACGATCTGCGTCAGCGTGCCCATTGCAGCGGCGACGCGCGCCAGCAGAGCCGCATTGTTCACGCCCAGCCGCGGCTTCGACACCTCATTCATCCGCTTGAGTGTCGGACCGAACGGATCCACTCGTCCATCACTGCCCGTCTGCTGGACGCTTTGGAAGTGCGCAATGGCACTGTTTGTCTTTGGTCCGATCCAGCCGTCCTCGACCAGTGGCACGGGAGGACCGCCGTCCGTGGGTTCAGTGAGATTAAGCAGCTTCTGGATCTTCAGCACGTCGTCGCGGTCGTTGCGACCTCCGCGGCCGACAGATCGTCTGATGCGCCACGCGGAGACACTGCCTTCATAGGGGTACGAGTAACAGTCGTCCCCGGAATTCGCCAGAATTCTCATCGTCACCTCACGCCGGATCATGATGCAGTCAGGAGCGGCGTGGCTGTCCCGCCGCTGGTACTTTCATGCCGGGACGCGAGGCAAACGAAACAGCAAACTCGAAAACGCCGCCAAAGCGCCGAAGTTTCCCTTCGGACAATATTGGGCTCAAATATCACGGCAGGTGGCACTGACGAACGGCCGGAGATTCTGAGACTGGTGACGTGTGCCACGGGCTGTGCCGGCCGCCTCAGTCAGACAACGGAAAACACGGGCAAAGCCAGATGTGCCACATGCTCCGGCAGGTTGGACGTGACGCCTGGCCGAGGACTCGGCACGCCGACCGGCAATCACCGTTTGAGTTGCTCACGACTTTGATCGTTTTGTTTTCCGGACGATCAATTCGGTGTCATCTGGTACAGAGTGTCACGCAAAAGTCCGTCCAGGCAATCGTAGTGACTCACACATCGCACTTCCGGACCCGCGAGACAGAAGTCGTCTGAGTAGGTGCCAAAGTGGATCAGGAGCCCAAAACGGTCGATTCTCTGCAGCATCGCCCGGAAAATCGTTCGCCAGCGTCGCAGCTCTTTGCGTGACGGTTTACCGGATGCCAGGCTGGTCCAGCAGTCACAGTGGAGCCGCGTCATCAAAGCGAGTTCATCGTTGCTGGGCAGTTGTCGTTCGAGCGGCGAATTGCGGAACGGCGTGAATCCGAACCGGTCGGATGCGACGGTCTCATCCTGCAACGCCCCGCGAAGCAGTCGAAGCTTCAACTCAGCGGGAATTGCCGACTCAAGGGCAGCGTAGTCGGTATG
>JAWKUA010000072.1 GCA_041398785.1 Planctomycetaceae bacterium
GAATGCAGATAGCCCTGTCGGTACATGGTGAATTCGGCGGATTCCCATGAACCCGGTTCGACGAGGAATTTGCGTTCGATTTCGAGTGGCATCGAGGTTCTCCCCTGTGATGAGTCAGGATGTTTAACCGCGAGCCCAGGCGAGCGCTCCGCTCATGCGGTTTCGGATTCTGATGCATGTGTTCGGCTGTTCCGAGGGCTACGGGCGCGTAGTCGACCAGGGCAGTCGGCTGGCTCAGCGCTCGCCAGGGCTCGCGGTTAAACATGAATGCAGCTATCGCTTCAGCCGACCAACAATTTCTTCAACGATTCGATCCGCCGGTACGCGGTCCTGCTGCAGTGAGTCACGATCGCGGACGGTCACGGTTCCGTCGGTCATGGTGTCGCCATCGACCGTGATGCAGTACGGCGTGCCGATTTCGTCCTGACGACGGTAGCGGCGACCGATGGCTCCCTGCTGGTCGAACTGGCAGCTCAGACCGGCGGCCTTGAGTGCTCCGAAGATCTCCGCCGCTTTTTCGGGCATGCCTTCCTTCTTGATCAGCGGGAACACGGCCGCTTTGACGGGGGCCAGCCGGGGATGAAACTTCAGCACGACGCGTTCCTGCATCTCGCCTTTTTCGTCGGGCTGCTGATCCTCGTGATAGGCTTCGCAGATGAAAGCCAGCGTCGCGCGGTCGGCGCCCGCGGACGGTTCAATGACGTGCGGTGTAAAGCGTTCGCGCGACTGGTCGTCGAAGTAAGTCAGATCTTTGCCGCTGCCGCGATACTTCGGCTGACCGTGTTCGTTCTTTTCGACTTCCAGTTCGCCGGCTGCGTTTTTCGTCAGCTTGCCTTCCATGTGAGAACGCAGGTCGAAGTCGCCTCGGTGAGCCACGCCTTCCAGTTCGCCGAATTCGCCTTCGTCGAGAAACGGAAACGCGTATTCGATATCGGCCGTACCGACGGAATAGTGAGCCAATTCTTCCTGATGATGATCTCGCAGAATCAACCGCTCCTTCGCCACACCCAGACCCAGATACCAGTTGTAGCGCCGGTCGCGCCAATAGGTGTACCATTCGCGGGACTGGTCCGGATGGCAGAAGAATTCGATCTCCATCTGTTCGAATTCGCGTGACCGGAATGTGAAGTTGCGCGGCGTGATTTCATTGCGGAAGCTTTTTCCGACCTGACAGATGCCAAACGGCAGCTTGACGCGACTGCTGTCCACGACGTTCTTGAAGTTGACGAAGATACCCTGAGCGGTTTCGGGGCGAAGGAATGCCCGATCGTTTTCACCACCAAGCGCGCCGATCGTGGTGGGCATCATCAGATTGAATTCGCGAGGTTCGGTCAGCGTTCCGGCTTTAGTGGCACCGGGAGCGACAACGTTTGGATATTCGGACAAAGCGACTTTATCGAGCGTCGTCGCGTCGCCGTCCCACTGCAGTTTGTCGGCGTACTTTTTTTTCTTGCCGAACGCTCGCAGCGCCTGTTCTGCCAGATCTTCGTCAAAGTTCTCGGCGGTCGTCGTCACAAACACCCGGCTAACGCG
>JAWKUA010000073.1 GCA_041398785.1 Planctomycetaceae bacterium
ATCAGCGTGTTCTCGGGAATCGCCGGTACCACTGCCAATATCGCCGATTCCGAACTTGACTTTCACTCCTCATCGCCTGGTTCGCGATTGTTCCCCGACATGCTCCGCTACATCCTCCAAAGCGCCGTTTATTATCGGCGAATCAACTTCGTCGTGATGCTGGCCGTCGCCATTTCGACGGCCGTGATTGGCGGGTCGCTGATCGTTGGTGACAGTGTGCGATACAGCCTGAGGCAGATGACGCTGCAGCGGCTGGGGCGGATCACGCATGTCGCGCAGGCACCGACTTTCTTTCGGCAGGATCTGGCGGCGGAGGTTCAGAAGAAATCCGGTGCCGGAACTGTTGCACCCGCGATTCTGCTGACCGGAAGCGTTGAAGCACACGACGGCCAGTCCATCCACCGAGCCGGTTCGGTGACAATCGCCGGCATCGCCGATGACGGCTGGAGCCTGCTGGAAACGTCCGACACTCCGCTGCCGGGTGATCGCGAAGTTGTTCTGGGGTATCGCACGGCGATGGAACTTCACGTGAAATCCGGTGACACCGTTTCGCTGTGGGTCGAACTGCCGTCGTCGATTCCGCGAGACAGCCTGCTGGGCGAACGCGACGAAACGACGCTGGAGATTCAGGCCACCGTCAGCCACGTGCTGAGCGAATCCACCGGCGCGTCGCGGTTCTCGCTGACTCCGGCGCAGCAGCTTCCGTACAACGCGTTTCTGGCTCTGGACACGCTGCAAACGGCGCTGGGGCTGGAAAAGATCGATGCCGGTCGTCGCAGCGCGGTTGCCAAACCGGCTCGCATCAATGCAATGCTGGCGAGTTCCGAAAAAACTCCGGACACCGCTGCAGGCAATTCGGCTGCGGCGGGAGCTCTCGCCGATGACAGTGGTCTCGCCGAAGCGATCAAGTCGCAGATCACGCCGGATGACGTCGGCCTGCGCCTGCGGCCGATCACCGATCGCGGCTACATCTCGGCGGAGAGCGATCGCATGATTCTTCCCGATCCGCTCTCCGATGCGGTTCTTGCCGCCGCGGAAGAACTGGGACTCAGCGCCGAACCGACACTGGTGTATCTCGCCAACGAAATCGCCGCGGCGGACCGTGATTCCGGCGACAAACGCTATTCGATGTATTCCATCGTCGCCGGCATTCCGTTTCAGGATCGGCAGGCTTCGGATAGCTACCGTTTGCGTGATGGCAAGCCGGTTCCGCAACTGAGAGACCATGACCTGCTGCTGTCGGCGTGGCTTGCCGCGGATCTTCAGGTGGACGTCGGCGGGACCGTCAAAGCTCGCTGGCATGATGTCGGCAGCCATGGCGAACTGCCGGAGATTGAACGTGACTTCACGGTGCAGGGCATTTTTCCCGACGACGACCCGAAGACCGTCGACGTGAACCTGACTCCGCACGTGCCGGGCATTACCGACGTCGAATCGTTCAGTGACTGGAACCAGCCGTTTGAAATGGAAATGAGCCGCATCACCGAACGAGACGACGCTTACTGG